>JBBSRS010000024.1:0-13520 GCA_038242795.1 Burkholderiales bacterium | reverse complement strand
TTGCTTGTTTCGCCTGACTTCCCTGGCTTTCAGGCCCTTGCGTATTTCTCACGTTCCCCGTTTTTTAGGTCACCACCATGAGCTTGATTCCCGTCACCATCCTCACCGGCTTTCTCGGCTCGGGCAAAACCACGCTGCTCAAGCGCATCCTGACCGAAGCCCACGGCCAGAAAATCGCCGTCATCGAAAACGAGTTTGGCGAGGAAAACATCGACAACGAAATCCTGGTCAATGACACGCAGGAAAACATCATCCAGATGAACAACGGCTGCATCTGCTGCTCGATCCGTGAGGATTTGCGCGAAACGCTGCAACTGCTGGCGGCCAAGAAGCGCAAGGGCCAGCTGGACTTTGACCGCGTGGTGATCGAAACCACCGGCCTGGCCGACCCCGGCCCGGTGGCGCAAACCTTCTTCATGGACGAGGAAATCGCCGAGCAGTATTTGCTCGATTCCATCCTGACGCTGGTCGACGCCAAGCATGCGCAAACCCAGCTCGACGATCGCCAGGAAGCGCGCCGGCAGATTGGCTTTGCCGACCAGATCTTCATCAGCAAGACCGACCTGGTGGCCGAGGATGAGGTGAAGGCGCTGATGAGCCGGTTGACGCAAATGAACCCCCGCGCGCCGCAAAAAGCCGTGCATTTCGGCGAGGTGGCGATTGCCGACGTGTTTGACCTGCGCGGCTTCAACCTCAACGCCAAGCTCGACATCGACCCGGATTTCCTCAAGGCCGACGAGCCGCATGACCACGATCATGACCATGTTCACGGCGAGCATTGCGACCATCCGTCGCATGTTGCCGAAAGCGGACACCATCATCACCACGATGACGACGTGAAAAGCTTCGTGTTCCGCTCGGACAAGCCTTTCAGCCCGGCCAAGCTGGAGGACTTCCTGGGTGCCGTGGTCAACATCTACGGCCCGCGCATGCTGCGCTACAAGGGCGTGCTGAACATGGAAGGCACCGAACGCAAGGTCATCTTCCAGGGCGTGCACCAGCTCATGGGCAGCGACCTGGGGCCGGCCTGGACCGAAGGCGAGAAGAAAACCAGCAAGATGGTGTTTATCGGCATCGACCTGCCGAAAGATATTTTCATTCAGGGGCTGGAGCAGTGCCTGGTTTGAGGCAGACTGGCGGCTGGCGGACCCCACCCTGTTTTTACCCATGAAAACTCCCAGGTATTCAGCATTTTCCAGAGGATCCCTGTCGAGTTTCCGGCCACGCTCCGGCAAGCCGCTACAATCGCGCGCCGACCAAAATACCCGGGAAATCAAATCGGGAAGCCAGCTCCGGGGAAACCCGCTCACTTCAAGGGTTGAACGCTGCCTCAGGGCAGTTTCAGGGGCTGGATTGGCGCAGTCACACCAGATTATCTGGCACCAGGCAGGGCTTGGCAGCCCCAGGGCAGCCAGCCAAAGAATCGGTCCGGGACATCACCCCGGGCTGCTTCCCAGAGGAGAGACTCAGTGAATACCCCAGAAAAGAAAATCAAGCCCCCCGCGCAGACCCCGGCCAAGCCGGCCGTCAAGGATGGCAAAACGAGCAAGGCGTCGCCTGCCGCACCCGTGCGGATGGACTCCGCGCCGCTGAAGCCCGGACGCAGAAGCTCGGCCCGAACCGCGATCCAGACCCCTGCGCCGTCGCCCATGCTGCCCACGCATGCGCCCGATGCCGCCAAGGCCAGCTATTCCACGATGACCGAACGTGTCATCGCACCCCCGGTTCATGCGGCGGCGCCCAAGGATCCGAAGCTGGCCAACAACTGGAAGACCAAGGCGGCCAACCAGCTGACGGACCCGGAAATCAAGGCCATGCCTGATTCCGAGTACATGACCGAGACCCAGCTGGCTTTTTTCCGCCACCGGTTGTCGGTGCTCAAACAGGAAATCCACAACAGCGCCGGCCAGACCACCGAACACCTGCGCGAAGACGCTGCCATCGTTCCCGACCCGGCAGACCGTGCGACGATTGAAGAAGAGCACGCGCTCGAGCTGCGCACCCGCGACCGGGAACGCAAGCTGCTCAAGAAAATCGAGCAGTCGATTGCCCGCATTGATTCGGGTGACTACGGCTACTGCGACGAAACCGGCGAAGCCATCGGCGTCGGCCGGCTGATTGCCCGCCCGACGGCCAATCTGTCGCTTGAAGCGCAGCAGCGACGCGAACTCAAGCAGAAGATGTTCGGCGACTGACCCGCCATTCCTGCGCAACCTCCTGATTGAACAGCATGTCCAAAGACGATACCGCTTCCGGCTTGTTGTCCAAGCTGGTCAAATTTGTCCGCAATCCAGCGACCAACTGGACCGAGCTTGATTCCATTGACGGCGACAAGGATGACGCCGTCACCAAGCAGTTGCTCAACGAAATGATCGAGCGAAAGCGGCGCAACGACTTTGTGCGAAAGCGTGAATTCGACATGCTGCGCAAGTTGCAAAAGCTTGAGGTGCTGGCGGGAACCGTGTCCGACCCGGGCGGCAGGCCCTCATTTTTTCACAGCAGCCTCACGTCCAATGTCGATGACCGCGCATCTACCCTGAAAAAGATCGACGAGATCGAGGCGCAGATGTCGATGCAGTGGTGGAAGACCAAGAACCAGACAGCTTCCGGCGTGGCCACCGAACCGTCATCCCTGCCGCTTGCGCAGACCGAACCAGAACAGCCGCCGTTGCCGGATGGGCTGCATCCTGCCTACCAGCCGACAATGCCTGCAGGAATGGATTCAGTGCACCATGCCGACGAACCTGCGCCCGGTTTCCTGCTTGATGATCTTCTGGGGGGTTTGCCTAAAAACTCGACCAGCGTTGAATTTCCGCGCATTGACCAGCACAGGGACAGCAGCGCGTTGGGACTGCTGCCATCAATGGGCACTGCGCTGGCTTCAGGCCTGGAGCATGAGTCCATCGTGCACGACGCCGACCTGGAAGAAGCCGCCATTTTGTTTGCCAACGGGGACGATGCGGGTGCTGAAGCCGGCCTGCTCGAAATTCTGCGGCCGGGCGCATCGCACGCCGACCATGTGTACACCTGGCTGACCCTGTTTGATCTGTACCGCGCCACCGGTGAACAGGGCAAGTTTGAAGCAGCCGCCCTTGATTTTGCGGAACATTTCAGTCGCTCGGCGCCACAGTGGTTTTCGCTGCCCGATATGGTCAAGGCCATGATTCAGCCTGGCGAACAACCTGTGCACGAGGGCATGGCCACCGACTGGAGTTGCCCTTCGGTCTTGGGTCTGCAGTCTGTGGGGGCTCTCAACACGGTCCTTGCGCGCTCCCCGATGCCCTGGCGCCTTGACTGGAGCTATCTCAAAACCATTGAGGTCGCTGCGCTTGAGCCTTTGCACAAGGTTTTCAGCAGCTGGGCTGCCCAGCCTGTGCAATTGCGCTTCCTGGGCGATGCGCAATTGCAAAAGGTGTTGCTTGACGCCACCCCTTCCGGCGAACGCAACACCGAGCCCAAGTGGTGGCTGTTGCGCATGGAAATGCTCAGGATCATTCACCGTCCCGATGATTTCGAACTGGCCGCGCTTGATTACTGCGTCACTTACGAGGTGTCCCCCCCCGCGTGGGAAGTTGCACGCTGTGACTACAAGTCGCTCGATGACGAGGGCGATGCCATGGGGCGTGCAACCATCATTGGCGAGCCAACCACCGAAACGTCCTATTCCACCCTGATGGAGTTAGAGGCGGATTCCGGAATCGATTTCCCGTCGAGTTTGCCGATTCGCTTTTTATCGGTGGACCTGTCCGGTCAGATCCAGGGGGATGCCGTGGGTGTCATGGACCGGCTGGAAGCGAGCCTGGCGGGAGCCGACAGGATGCAGATTTCCTGTGCCAAACTCATTCGGGTCGACTTTTCTGCCGCAGGCATGCTGCTCAACTGGGTGTCTGCCCGGCGCGCTGAAAATCGTTTTGTCGAGTTTTCAGAAGTCAACCGATTGGTGGCCGCTTTTTTCAGCGTGATCGGAATTGTCGAGTACGCCAAGGTCACCGCCCGTAGCGATTGATCCAAATCTGCAAAGCCCTGAAAGACCAGTTCTGTGGCCAAGGTAGAATAAGGGTTTACCCTTCAACCTGGCCCTGGTTTGCATTGAAAAAACCGGCAGGCCTTGATGAGAACCCGTTCAGCCTTGCGTTTTTCAAGTCGTCGGCGTTCGGCATCCCACTTCAAATGCAGCCTGTTCTCAAGTTTTTTTGCGAAAATATAGAACCCAAATTGTTGTTCATATATTGCAAAAAATACACTTTGTGGTGTGTTTGAGAGGCTCAAAAGCCGTTGTACAAAGCCGGATTCGACTTTTCAAAGACCAAAGCGCTTGCAGGGTTTTGACAATCAAAATCCAGACCTCAAGCCTGCGCAGGCTTGTAAAAAAAAACTGCATGCTACGCTTTTGCTAGCTTTGTCACTCGGACACTCATGGCTGAAAGCCTGGTTGTTCAAAAATGCGCCAATGCCGCCATTCCATTTTGTGGACGATGCTCGGCCGTAAAAAATCAAATAGGGGCGCCAGACCATTCTGGTCACGACTTGAGCAATAGTCATGAAGGCTTTTTGATCTTAATGTTCAACGTTCAGTATCTGCGCCAAGTTGTTAATTTCAAACAACTTTAAATCGTTGTCAAGCCTTCATTTACCCCTCTAAGTTATTGATTTCATTGAAATAATTTGTGTCAAATTTCGGGCATGGAGGGGGTTCCCTGATACAGTGGGAAAATGTGCAGTTTGGTGGTGAAAAGTATCGGTAAAAGGTCTGAAAAGTGTTACAAGGTGCGTCATTTCTTGTTCTCGATGCCAAAGGCCGGTTGTCCGTGCCGGCGCGGCACCGTGAATCGCTGGGCGCTGATTATTCCGGCCGGTTCACCCTCACCAAACACCCGCATGGATGCCTCATGATTTTTCCTTTGAACGAGTGGGAAAAGTTTCGCGAACGCATCGCTTCGCTTCCCATGCAGGCGCAATGGTGGAAGCGAATTTTTCTGGGCAATGCCATGGACGTCGACATGGATGCAACTGGCCGCATCCTGGTTTCGCCCGAACTGCGCAAGGCCGCTGCAATCACCAAGGACACGGTGCTGCTGGGCATGGGCAGTTATTTTGAACTATGGGATGCCGCGACCTATGCGGACCAGGAAGCCGAGCAGATGAAGGGCGAAATGCCTGATGTTTTTAAAGATTTTTCTTTCTGAAAGTAGATGGTGAAGGGCACATGGACACACCGCACCGTCCTGTTGAACGAAGCCATCACGGCGCTTCAGGTCAACCCGGACGGTCATTACATCGACGCGACCTTTGGCCGTGGCGGACACTCGCGCCTGTTGCTGTCACAACTGTCGCCGCTTGGCCGCCTGACAGCGTTTGACAAGGACCTTGACGCCGTTGCCGAAGCCCAATCCATCGACGACCCGCGGTTTTCCATCCGCCACCAGGGTTTCATGCATTTGGACCAGATGCCCGAGGCCAGCATCGCCGGCGTGCTGATGGACCTGGGCGTGAGCTCCCCGCAGATTGACAATCCTGAGCGCGGCTTTTCATTTCGCCATGAAGGCCCGCTGGACATGCGCATGGACACCACGCGCGGCCAGAGCGTGGCCGAGTGGCTGCAGGATGCTTCGATTGAGTCCATGACCGAGGTCATCCGCGATTATGGCGAGGAGCGCTTTGCCGGACTGGTCGCCAGAGCGATTGACCGGCACCGGCAGGCATCCGGCCCGCTTTCCACCACCGCTGAGCTAGCGGATGTGGTGGCCAGCGCCGTCAAGACGCGTGAGCCGGGCAAGGACCCGGCAACGCGGACGTTCCAGGCGCTGCGGATTTTCATCAATGCCGAGTTGGAGGAACTGGAGCAGGCTTTGAAAGCATCGCTCAAGGTGCTGCAGCCTGGCGGGCGCTTGGTGGTGATCAGTTTTCATTCACTTGAGGACCGCATCGTCAAGCAATTCATGGCAGCACACTCGCGCGAGGTGTACGACCGGCGCGCGCCTTTTGCTGCACCCAAGGCCATGCCACTCAGGGCGCTGGGGCGCACCAAGCCCAGCGACGGGGAAGTCGCCGGCAATCCGCGCTCGCGCAGCGCCGTGATGCGTGTCGCCGAGCGCACCGGAGAACCCGCATGAACCCTGTTTTCGCCATCTGCACTAAGGGCGGGCCATGGGTCGCCTGAATTTCCTGTTGCTGCTGGCTGTGCTGGCCAGCGCGCTCTACCTGGTCCAAACCCAGTATGAGTCGCGGCGTCTCTATGTGGAACTTGAAAAAGCGTCTGCACAGAGTCGCAAGATTGAAACCGAAGGTGAGCGGCTGCAGGTGGAAAAGCGGGCAGAAGCCACACCGCTGAAGATCGAGAAGCTGGCCAAGGACCGGTTGCAGATGCGCACCACCACGCCAGCCATCACCGAGTACGTCAAGTACAAGTCCGCAGCCGAAGTGGCAGCCGCTGCCGTCCAGAAGGCGCAGCATGAGTAGAAAAAACGTTCTCTACACCTCCAGCCCCCTGCTGGCCAGCAAGACCCCGGTCTGGCGCAGCAAGCTCATTGTGGCGCTGATCGCGTTGGCGTTTGCCGGCCTTGCGGCCAGGGCGGCCTATATCCAGGTGTATGCCAACGCATTCTTTCAGCGCCAGGGCCAGGTACGGTTTGCACGGACACTGGAACTTCCCGCCAACCGTGGACGCATCCTGGACCGCAATGGGTTGATTTTGGCTTCCAGCGTGCCGGCGTCCAGCATCTGGGCCATTCCAGAAGACGTCAAGGCCAGTCCAGCCCAGCTCACCGAACTGGCCCGCCTGCTGGAAATGCCGCTGGCCGAGCTGAAAAAGAAATTCAGCGACGAGGACAAGACCTTCGTCTGGGTCAAGCGCCAGCTGGAGGAGCCGGTTGCCCGAAAAATCAGCGAACTCGGCATTCCCGGCGTCTACCAGCGCAAGGAATACAAGCGCAAGTACCCCGAAGGTGAAACCATCGCCCACATCGTGGGCTTCACCAATGTGGAAGACAAGGGGCAGGAGGGCATCGAGCTGACCTTCAACCAGGCGCTGTCGGGCAAGGCGGGTTCACGGCGTGTCATCAAGGACCGGCTGGGCCGCGTGGTCGAAGGCGTTGGCGAGCAGGTGCCCCCCGTGGACGGCAAGGACATCCAGCTCAGTGTTGACAGCAAGGTGCAATTCTTCGCGTATCAAAAGCTGCGCGATGCGGTGATTGCGCGCAAGGCCAAGGCCGGCAGCGTGGTGGTGATCGATTCGATCACCGGCGAGGTGCTGGCGCTGGCCAATTACCCGAGCTACGTTCCCGACAAGCGCCAGAACCTGACCGGTGAGCAACTGCGCAACCGGGCCGTGACCGACACCTTCGAGCCCGGCTCGACGATGAAGCCCATCACTGTCGCCATGGCGCTGGAAGCCGGGCGCATCAAACCCCAGACCCTGATTGAAACGGGGCCGGGCCGCTACAGCATTGGCGGCTTCACCATCAGCGACACCCACAACTACGGCACCTTGACGGTCGAGGGCGTGATCCAGAAGTCCAGCAATGTGGGCGCACTCAAAATCGCCCAGAAAATGACGCCTCACGAGATGTGGGACACCTATGTGGCCCTGGGTTACGGACAGAAGCCGCAGATCGAGTTTCCCGGTGCCGTGTCGGGCCGCCTGCGTCCCTGGAAAACCTGGCGGCCGGTCGAGCAGGCCACCATGGCTTATGGCTATGGCCTGTCGGCATCGCTGTTCCAGATGGCGCATTCCTACACATCTTTTGCCCATGACGGCCAGATCATTCCAGTCACCATGCTGAAGAAAAATGAACCGGCGGTTGGCGTCAGGGTGTTTTCACCCGAGAACGCCCATGCGGTTCGCCGCATGCTGCAGATGGCTGCAGCACCTGGCGGCACTGGCCAGTTGGCCCAGACCGTGGGCTATTCGGTGGGCGGCAAGTCGGGAACGGCACACAAGCAGGTCGGCAAAGGCTATGCCAGCAACAAATACCGCGCCTGGTTTACCGGCATGGCGCCAATTGAATCGCCACGTATCATCGTTGCGGTGATGATCGACGAACCCAGTGACGGCAAATACTATGGCGGCATTGCCGCCGCGCCGGTGTTCAGCGAAGTGGTTCAGCAGACGCTGCGCATGATGGGCGTGCAACCCGACATGAGCGTGAAGCCGCAAATCATCACGCAGACCGTGGAGGAGTCGTTTTGACCGCCGTCCAGCTTCATGGCCCTGAGCAGGCGGCGCACTGGCTGCACGAACGCGTGACCGGCACGCTGTGGGCTGACAGCCGAAAGGTGGGCCAGGGGGACGGCTTCATCGCATGGCCGGGGGCTGCCACCGACGCACGCCAGTATGTCAACGCCGCTTTGGCTGATGGTGCGGCGGCCTGCCTTGTTGAGAACGCAGACGCCCAGGCCTACGGTTTCGATGATGACCGGGTGGCCACCTACGAAGGTCTGAAAGCCTCTACGGGACCGGTTGCTGCTGCCTATTTTGGCCGGCCCAGCGAGCAGATCCAGGTCGTGGCCATCACCGGAACCAACGGCAAGACGTCCACCGCCTGGTGGCTGGCCCAGGCATTTGGCCGGCTGGAGCAACCCTGCGGCCTGGTCGGAACGCTGGGGATCGGCACGCCCGGTGCGATGGTTTCCACCGGAATGACGACGCCAGACCCGGTGCTGCTTCAGCAGCAGATGCGCCTTTTTTCAGACAAAGGTTTTTCAGCCTGCGTGCTGGAAGCGTCTTCGATAGGCATCGAGGAGCGGCGACTGGACGGGACCAGCATTCAGGTTGCGGTGTTCACCAATTTCACCCAGGACCATCTTGATTACCATGCGTCGATGGACGCCTACTGGGCGTCCAAAAAAGCGCTGTTCAACTGGCCGGGCCTGCGGGCAGCGGTGATCAATATCGACGACCGCAAGGGTCTGGAGCTGGCTGATGTGCTGGCCTCGACCTCGCTGGACTGCTGGACCGTGTCATGTGCCGGTCCTGCGCGGCTTGAGGCGCAGGCGATAGGGCAGGGCCCGCAGGGCCTGCGCTTCGACGTGGTGGAAGGCGCCGAGCGCCACACGCTTTCAACCACCATGGTGGGCCTGTACAACGTGTCGAATTTGCTGGGCGTCATGGCCAGCCTGCGGGCGATGGCGGTGCCGCTGGCCGATGCGGTCGCGGCCTGCGTGGGCCTGCTGCCGGTGCCCGGCCGCACTGAAACCCTGGCGATGGCCGGCCTGCCTCTGGTGGTGATCGACTATGCCCACACGCCCGATGCGCTGGAAAAAGTGCTGCTGGCGCTCAGGCCGGTGGCACAGGGCCGGGGTGGCAAGTTGTGGTGTGTTTTTGGCTGCGGCGGCGACCGTGACACCAGCAAGCGACCCCTGATGGCGGCAGCGGCAGAAAAAATTGCGGATCAACTCGTGTTGACCAGTGACAACCCCAGAAGCGAAAACCCGCTGGCCATCATCGAACAGATGCGACAGGGCTTGGGCCAGCCGCAGGCTGCACATGCAGAACCCGACCGCCATGCCGCCATCGGCCATGCCTTGGCGTTGGCCGAAGCGCAAGACGTTGTGTTGCTGGCCGGCAAGGGGCATGAAAACCACCAGGAAATCAAGGGCGTGAAGATCGCATTTTCCGACCGCGACCAGGCGCAGGCGGTCCTGAATGCCATGGCTTCAAGACGCCAGGCAAAGGAAGCCGCATGAAGCGCCTGGAACAGATCGCGGCCTGGCTGCCATCGTCGCGGCTGGTGGGCGACGGCACTGTGGCCCCCTTGCGGATTCATACCGATACGCGGAGCCTGCGGGCGGGCGACCTGTTTGTGGCGCTCAAGGGCGAGCATTTCGACGCACACGACTTTTTACCCAAAGCCAGGGCCGAAGGCGCCGTGGCCGCCATTGCACAGCACGGCTTGGTGCAGGCCGGCCTGCCCGGCATCGAAGTCGCCGACACGCGCCTGGCGCTGGGCCAGATCGGCGCCGCCTGGCGTTCGCAGTTCAGCCTGCCGCTGATTGCCGTGACCGGCAGCAATGGAAAAACCACGGTCACGCAGATGATCGCGGCAATTCTGCAGGCGTGGAAATCCGAAGCGGCGTTTGCGACCGAAGGCAATCTCAACAACGACATTGGCGTGCCGCTGACTCTGCTGCGCCTGCGGGCGGTGCACGAGGCCGGCGTGGTGGAACTCGGCATGAACCACCCCGGCGAAATTGCCTATTTGGCCGAACTGGTCCGGCCCACGGTGGCGCTGGTCAACAATGCCCAGCGCGAACACCTTGAATTCATGGCCACGGTAGACGCCGTTGCCCTGGAAAATGGCGCGGTGCTGGCATCGCTGGAGGCGTCGGGCACGGCGGTTTTTCCTGCGGACGATGCCTTTGCCGGTCTCTGGCGAAGTTTGGCGGGCGCGCGCCCGGTGATGACGTTCGCGCTGGAGGGGCCGGCCGATGTGACGGGAAGCGCGAAATGGAATGGCGATGGATGGCAGGTGCAGGCCTGCACGCCATCGGGTCCGCTGGCGTTTGCGCTGCATGTGGCCGGCCGGCACAACGTCAAGAACGCACTGGCGGCCACGGCGTGCGCACTGGCCGCTGGCGTTCCGCCGGTTTTCATCAGTGCCGGCCTTTCGGCGTTCATGCCGGTCAAGGGACGTTCGCGCGCCCTGTCGGTGCCGCTGCCAGGTCGCACGCTGACGCTGGTGGACGACACCTACAACGCCAATCCCGACTCGGTGCAGGCGGCCCTCCAGGTGCTGGCCGAACTGCCCGGTCCGCGCCTGCTGGTCATGGGTGACATGGGTGAAGTCGGCAGCCAGGGGCCGCAGTTCCACAGCGAAGCCGGCCGAAATGCCTTTTCGCTGGGAATCGAAAAGCTTTTCACGCTGGGCGAGCAGTCGCACGGCGCAGGCACCGCTTTTGGCGAAAGCCGTCATTTCACCGGCATGGCCGAACTGAGCGCAGCGGTGGTGGACGAACTGCCGCACGTCACCAGCGTGCTGGTGAAGGGTTCGCGGTTCATGCAGATGGAGCGTGTGGTGCAGGCGGTCATGGCCGTTGGCGACGCGTTGCAAAAAGAAGACAAGAAAGCGCCTCATGCTGCTTAGCCTGGCCCAGTGGCTCCAGACCCTTTCGCCTGACCTGGGATTTCTTCGGGTGTTCCAGTATCTGACCCTGCGCGCCGTGATGGCCGCGCTCACTGCGCTCCTGATCGGCCTGCTGGCCGGCCCGTTCGTGATTCGCCGGCTGATCGCGCTCAAGATCGGCCAGCCGATCCGCGAGTACGCCATGCAGACGCACCTGAGCAAAAGTGGCACGCCGACCATGGGCGGTGTGTTGATCCTGATGGCGATCGGCATTTCCACACTCCTGTGGTTTGACCTGGCCAACCGCTTTGTCTGGATCGTGCTGTTGGTGACCCTGGGCTTTGGCGCCATCGGCTGGGTCGATGACTGGCGCAAGGTGGTGCTCAAGGACCCGGAAGGCATGCGGTCGCGCGAAAAATATTTCTGGCAATCCGTTGTCGGCCTGCTGGCTGCGCTCTACCTTGTGTTCAGCATTTCCGAAAGTTCCAACATGCGCGTGCTGGAGTTGTTTGTCAGTTGGGTGCAGTCGGGGTTCGACCTCAACCTGCCGCCCAAGGCCGGCCTGCTGGTGCCTTTTGTGAAGGAAGTCAGCTACCCGCTGGGCGTCTTTGGTTTCGTGATCCTGACTTACCTGGTGATTGTCGGCTCCAGCAATGCCGTGAACCTGACCGACGGGCTGGATGGGCTGGCGATCATGCCGGTGGTGATGGTCGGCTCGTCGCTGGGTGTGTTCGCCTACGTGACGGGCAGTTCGGTCTATTCCAAATACCTGCTGTTTCCCCATATCCCCGGGTCGGGCGAGTTGCTGATCTTTTGCGCTGCCATGGCCGGCGCCGGGCTGGCTTTCCTGTGGTTTAACACCCATCCGGCGCAGGTCTTCATGGGGGATGTCGGCGCGCTGGCACTGGGCGCGGCGCTGGGCACCATCGCCGTCATCGTGCGCCAGGAAATCGTGCTGGCCATCATGGGCGGGATCTTCGTGGTCGAGGCGCTGTCGGTCATGCTCCAGGTCACCTGGTTCAAATACACCAAGCGGCGTTACGGCCAGGGGCGTCGACTGCTGCAGATGGCACCGCTGCACCACCATTTCGAAAAATGCGGCTGGAAGGAAACCCAGGTCGTCGTCCGGTTCTGGATCATCACCATGCTGTTGTGCCTGATCGGCCTTTCAACCCTCAAGCTGCGATGAAAAACCTGGCACATCAAGACATTCTGGTTCTGGGGCTGGGCGTTTCCGGCCTGGCGCTGGCGCGCTGGTGCGTCCGCAGTGGTGCGCGTGTCACCGTGGCCGATACACGGCCTGTGCCGCCGCAACTCGCCGTCCTGCAACGCGACGAGCCCAACGTCCGCTTCGTCAATTCCGCCATGGATGGCGCACTGCTGGAGGGCGAAAACTTCAACCTGTTGCTGAAAAGCCCCGGCCTGTCACCCGCTTCCATCGGTGGGGTCGTGGCGGCAGCCCGTGCGCAAGGCATTCCCTGCGGCAACGAATTGAGCCTGTTTGCGCAGGCGCTGGCCGATCTGAAAGAGGACCGGGGCTATGCCCCCCGGCTCATCGGCATCACCGGCACCAACGGCAAGACCACCGTGACCTCCCTGACGGGGAAACTTATCGAGCGCGCCGGAAAATCGGTGGCGGTGGCGGGCAATATCGGCCCCACGCTGCTGGACACCCTGGCCGAAAAGCTGGAGGCGCAAGCCCGTGATGAAGCCTGTGCGCTGCCTGACGTCTGGGTGCTTGAACTGTCGAGTTTCCAACTCGACGGCGTCACGAATTTCCAGCCTGACGTGGCAACCGTCCTGAACATCACCCAGGACCACCTCGACTGGCATGGAACCCTGCCAGCCTATACCGCTGCCAAGGCGAATGTTTATGGCAGCGCCGGCCGCATGCTGCTCAATCGCGACGACCCGCAGGTGATGGCGGCATTGCCCGCACCCGTCAAGGGCAGGCAAACCCGGAACTACCTGACCTTCGGCGGCGACGAGCCGCGCCGACCGGGCGATTACGGCATCCAGACGGTCAATGGCATGGCGTGGCTGGTGCGCGCCGACGAGGCCGACGAAACCATCAAGCGCCGCAAGGCGCAAGAGGTGGTGCTGCATGTCCAGCGGCTGATGCCGCTCGAAGCACTGCGGATTCGTGGCCGTCACAACGCCACCAATGCGCTGGCCGCCCTTGGCCTGGCGGTGGCCGTGGGTTGCCCGCTGGCGCCCATGCTGCACGGCCTGCGCGAGTACCGGGGCGAGCCCCACCGCGTGGAGTCGGTGGCTGTGCTGGAGGGCGTGGAATACTTTGACGACAGCAAGGGCACCAATGTCGGCGCCACGGTGGCGGCGCTGACCGGCCTGGGCATTGACCGCAAGCTGGTGTTGATCCTGGGCGGCGAAAGCAAGGGCCAGGATTTCTCGCCGCTGGCCGAACCGGTGGCGCGCTATGTCCGGGCGGTGGTGCTGATC
>JBBSRS010000023.1:0-13884 GCA_038242795.1 Burkholderiales bacterium | reverse complement strand
TGCCGGGGGTGCGCATGGCGTTTTCCTCTCAAAAGCGGTAAACAAGTAAGGTTCAATCCAACTTTAGGAAAACTCCGGCTACCAGTCCAACCGCTAGTTTCAGTAAGAATCACCTATGCAATCGCTATAAAAAATAGTCAAAAGGTTTTGAAATGGATGTCTTGCGACTTACCCTGCGCCAGTTGCAGATTTTTGCCGCGGTGGCGCGCAGCGGCACCACCACGGCGGCCAGCGCCGACATTGCGCTGTCGCAGTCGGCCACCAGCTCGGCGGTCAACGAGCTGGAGCGCCTGCTGTCGTTGCGCCTGTTTGACCGGGCCGGCAAGCGTTTGCTGCTCAATGACAACGGCCGCGCCCTGCTGCCGCGCGCGCTGGCGCTGCTCGACGGCGCGGCCGACATCGAGCACATGGCGCGCGACGCCAGCGCGCAAACGCAGTCGCTGCGCATAGGCGCCAGCACCACCCTTGGCAACTATATATTGCCGGCCCTGCTCCGAAAGTTCCTGGCGGCCAGCCAGGCCGACAGCGCCACCGCCTGGCGCTCGCGCGTCAGCATCGGCAACACCGAGGCCATCTGCGATGCGGTGGCCGCCTTTGAGCTGGACATTGGCCTGATCGAAGGCCCCAGCAACCAGGCGGCGCTGGCGGTCACGCCCTGGCTGCAGGACGAACTGGTGATCGTGGCCAGCCCATGCAGCGAACTCGTCGCACAGACGCAAGGCGCTGCCGACGAAAATGCCCGCGTGCCGATCCAGGCGCTGCGCGACGCCCTGTGGCTGCTGCGCGAGGCCGGCTCGGGCACGCGCGAGGTCACCGACCAGCTGCTGCTGCCGCACCTGCACGCTTACCGGCGCAGCATCGAGCTGGGCAGTTCTGAAGCCATCAAGCATGCAGCAGCTGAAGGGATGGGCGCGGCCTGCCTGTCGCTGCTGGTGGTGCGCGACCTGATGGCCGCCGGGCGGCTGATCCCGGTCCGCACCACGCTGCCGCGCATGATGCGGCAGTGCTACCTGGTGGTGCACCGCGACAAGCAGCCCACGGCAGCGCTGCAAGCCTTTATGACGCAAGCCCAGGCTTTGCCCTCCGCCAATTTAGACCAACTCAAGGGTAAACCCCAAGCAAACAAGCAAAAACCGAGGGAATAAAGCACTGTTTCCGACACTCTTGTACACATGATCCAGACGGCCGAGTCCCGGTACAACCAATGGGTGCGCGAGCACTACCGCTTTTTGCTGCGCAGCGCCTGGGGCCTGACGGGTTCGCGCGCCATTGCCGAGGATGTGGTGCAGGACTGCTTCACCAGCGCCTGGCAGTACCGAAGCCAGCTGCGCCAGCCCGAACTGGCGCGCGCCTGGCTGTTTCGCATCATGCGCCGGCATGTGCTGCGCCATGTGGTGCCGGGCCCGCAGCGGCTGGATGACGACTATGGCGAGTTCGATGCCACCGAGCCGCAGGCCAGCGCAGAGCGCCTGGACAACCAGCTTGACGTGGTGCAAGCATTGGGCCGCATCGCCCCGATTCACCGCGAGGTGCTGGTGCTGTTTTACTTTGACGACATGCCGACAGCCCAAATGGCCGAGGCGCTGGACATTGCGCCGGGCACCGTGCTGTCACGCCTGTCGCGCGCCCGCGAGGCGCTGAAGGCGGTGCTCGATGGGCCCGCCCGGACGACTGCGTCCGAGTCAACGGTCACCACACCGTCCTCCAGCGTGCGCCTGTTCAGAAAGGTTTGAATGACGGACTTCGAGCTTCCACCCGACAGCGCCTTTGACCTGCGCGTCCGCGCCGAGATGGCGCTGGCGTTTGACCCTGGCCAGCCCCCGGCGCATCTTTTCAGGCACACGCCACTGCTGTCGCGGCGCGGCTTTCAACGCGGCCTGCTGGCGACGCTGCTGGCGGCGACTGGCACCGGTGCGGTGTTCGCGATGCGCCCGCCTGCGCTGGTGCGCGGCGCCATCGAGCACGAGTATTACGAACGCACGCTGCGCGGCAGCTTCATGCAAACCAGCCAGTTGCTGGCGCACCTGGGGTTGAGCCAAGAGCAGCCGGTTCCGGGCTATCCGCAGCTCATGCGGCCCTGCGACATCGACGGCCGCCTGGCCTACCACCTGACCACCTTCCTTGAAAAAGGCGGCATGGTCACGGTGTTTGCCTTTGACCAGCCGGTGGCGCTCGAAGCCGGCAGCGGCTGGTGGAACGACACCTACTGGCAGGTCATTGACTCGCGCCAAGGCCGGCCGCTGGTGCTGGTGGCGCAGAAAAAAAAGGCGCTTGCTGCGGCCAACCACCATTTCGGCAAGCCGGCGGGCCAGGACGCCAGCGTGCGCAGTCCAGCAGACTCTTCAGTTTTTCAGTAACCTGTTTTCTTTTCGATGCTTTTCAATAACCTACGGAGATACGCATGATGGATACCCCCAACTCTTTGCCCCGCCGCCGCCTGCTGACGCGCAGCGCCACCGCGCTGGCAGCTGCCGGCCTCGCCTCGTGGAGCCACGGCGCCATGGCGCAGGCGGCCGCTCCCGCTGCCGCCAAGCCGCTGCCTGCCGGCCTTGACTGGAAAAACCCCGACAGCGTCATTGTTCACAGCGGCACCACCATCGAAACCAGGCGCAGCGCCTTCGGCACCAGTGTCATCACGCCGTCCGATCAGCTCTACCTGCGCAACAACCTGCCCACGCCTGACGCCTCTATCGTCGCCGACCGCGACGCCTGGGTGCTGACACTCGGCGGCGTGCAGCGTCCGCGCACCCTAACCGTCGGCGACCTCAAGACCATGGGCCTGGAGACCGTGGCCATGGTGCTGCAGTGCTCGGGCAACGGCCGGGGCTTTTTCCCCTCCAAGCCCAGCGGCACCGGATGGACGGTGGGCGCGGCCGGCTGCGTGGTCTGGAGCGGTGTGCCGGTGCGTGCGGTGGTGCAGGCGCTGGGCGGCGTCAGCCCGGGCATGAACTACATGACCAGCACGGGCGGCGAAAAGCTGCCTGCTGGACTGGACCCCAAAAGCATCATCGTCGAGCGCTCGGTGCCCGCTGCCGCCATGCAGGACGCGCTGCTGGCATGGGAGATGAACGGCGAGCCGATTCCGCTGGCCCATGGCGGCCCGCTGCGCCTGATCGTTCCGGGTTTTACCGGCGTGAACAGCATCAAGTACGTCAAGCAACTGGCTTTCACCGCCCAGGAAAGCGATGCCCGGATCATGGCGCACGGCTACCGCCTCACCCCTCCGGGCGCCAAGCCCGACCCAAGCCAGCCGTCGGTGCAGGAAATGTCGGTCAAGTCCTGGGTCAATTCGCCCAGCCCCGACGCTGGCGTCCAGCGCGAAGGCTGGATGCAGATCAACGGCGTGGCGTTTGGCGGCATGCATGCCGTCAAGGGCGTGGACGTGTCGATTGACGGCGGCAAGACCTGGCAGCAGGCGCGCCTGGTGGGCCCCGACCTGGGCAAGTACGCCTGGCGCCAGTTCGTGCTGCCCGCGCATTTTGCACGCGGCAACTACGTCGTCACCAGCCGCGCCACCGACATGGCCGGCAACGTGCAGCCCGAAACACGCGGTGAAAACGTCAGCGGCTACAACAACGCCAGCTGGCTGGACCACGCCGTGAAGGTGAACGTGGCGTGATGCTTTTCAAAATGCCCCTGTATTTCAAACTTTTCAGGCGAAGCGATTCCATGAAGCCCTGTGCCCTGCTTTCAACATTTCCGGCGCGGCCTGGGCGCCTGCTGCTGTCGCAAGGCCTGCTGCTGGCTGCCGCCCTGGTGGGCCTGCCAGCCAGCGCCGCTGAAGACGCCGACAAGATGGCCATGGGGAAGAAGCTGTTCACGGCCGGTGCCGTGCCAGCGTGCGCCCTGTGCCACACGCTGAAAGATGCCGGCAGCGAAGGGGCCGTCGGGCCGGTGTTCGACGAGCTCAAGCCGAATGCCGCGCGGGTGAACAAGGCACTGCACGATGGCCTGGGCGCCATGCCGTCGTACAAGGCGACCCTGACAGAAGCCCAAATCGACGCGCTGGCGTATTACGTGTCCAGGGCATCGGGCGGGGAAAAGTAGGCCCAAGCCGGCGAACTTGGCATCAACGGAACCTTCACGGGCGTTGGCAGCTATTTTTTTGATAGCTACCAGCGCCCGTTCTGTCTGCGCAAATAGCCTTTTTTGTTATAAATCGCGGTATTAATCTGCTTATGCGAGAGTCGTCGCCAATCGGCGTCGGCAATTTGATTGCCAGGCCGCCTCTCGCAGACCAGCGGCCACGCCGCACTGGCCAGAACGCAGGGTTTTCTTCAGGCCGACCGGCGTGTCAAAAGGCACGCCTGACGCGCCAGCTCGGTCACGCGTTCCCAATCGCCGCTCGCCAACGCCTCGGCCGGCGTGAGCCACGAGCCGCCGACGCAGGCCACATTGGGCAACGCCAGAAACTCGGCGGCATTGGCCATCGACACGCCGCCGGTGGGGCAAAACTTCACCTCACCAAACGGCCCGCCCCAGGCCTTGAGCATGGCCGTGTCGCCAGCCTGCACTGCCGGGAAAAACTTCAGCTCGGTCAATCCGTCTTCCTGCGCCATCATGATTTCGCTGCCGGTCGCCACACCCGGCAGCAGCGCCAATCCGGCATCGCGGCAGGCCTGGCCGACCGCATGGGTGTAGCCGGGGCTGACCACAAAGCGCGCACCGGCCATGGCGCAGGCCTGGGCGTCGGCGGCGCTGCGCACCGTGCCGGCGCCGACCACCGCGTCAGGCACATCGCGGGCAATCGCCTCGATGCAGGCCAGCGCCTGCGGCGTGCGCAGGGTGACTTCAAGCATGCGGATGCCACCTGCCACCAAGGCGCGGGCCAGCAGCACGGCCTGGCCGACATCGTTCAGCACGATGACCGGAATCACGGGCGCATCCTGCATCACCTGCAGCGCACTGAGTTTCTGGCGGATGTTCATCGTTACATCCATGACATGGCCCCTTCTTCTGCGGTCAGTGCACGGGCGCGCATGCCCGAAAACAGGCCCCGGCCCATGCCGATGCCGTTGCGCTGGCGCAAGGCGTCCGGCATCACGCTGACAGGCCGTGCGGCCCAGTCAGCCTCGTCCACCAGCACCCGCAACTCGCCGGCCGACGCATCGACGCGCACCACGTCGCCGTCCAGCACCTTGGCCAGCGGCCCGCCGGCAGACGCTTCCGGCGACACATGGATGGCCGCCGGCACCTTGCCCGAGGCACCGCTCATGCGGCCGTCGGTCACCAGCGCCACCCTGAATCCCTTGCCCTGCAGCACCGCCAGCGGCGGCGTGAGCTTGTGCAGCTCGGGCATGCCGTTGGCCTGGGGCCCCTGCCAGCGCACCACGCAGACCACCCCGTGTTGAGCGTTCTCAAGGCACATGCGCTCGAGTTCACCGGTATCGAAGGCGGCCAGCAATGCATCTTGCGAATCAAACACCCGGGCCGGCGCTTCGATCACATGCCGGTCATCGGGAACCGAGGACACCTTGATCACGCTGCGGCCGAGGTTGCCGGTCAGCAGCTTGAGCCCGCCGGTGTGGCTGAACGGCTGGCTGGCAGGTCGCACAATCGATTCGTCTTTCGAGTCGCCCACGTCTTGCCACGCCAGCGACGCGCCGTCCATCACCGGGATGCGGGCATATTCCCGGATGCCGCCCGGGCGTACCGTCAGCACGTCTTCATGCATCAGGCCGGCATCGAGCAGTTCGCGAATCACCAGCCCCGGCCCGCCTGCGGCCTGGAACTGGTTCACATCGGCGCTGCCATTGGGATAGACATGCGTCAGCAGCGGCACCACATCGGAGAGCGCCGAAAAGTCGTTCCAGTCAATCACGATGCCGGCCGATTGCGCCACCGCCACCCAGTGGATCAGGTGGTTGGTGGAGCCGCCCGTGGCCAGCAGCGCCACCATGGCGTTGACGATGGCGCGTTCATCGACCACCTGGCCGATGGGCGCATAGCGCCTGGCCTTGGTGATGCCGAGCACGGTACGGGCCGCCTCGCGCGTGAGTTCGTCGCGCAGCATGCCGGCCGGCGCGACAAAGGCGGTGCCGGGCACATGCAGTCCCATGGCCTCCATCAGCATCTGGTTGCTGTTGGCGGTGCCGTAAAAAGTACAGGTGCCGGGGCTGTGGTAAGACTTGAGTTCGCCTTCCAGCAGGGCGTCACGCCCGATCAATCCTTGCGCGGCCTGTTCGCGGATGCGGGCTTTTTCCTTGTTCGGCAGGCCCGAGGGCATGGGGCCGGCCGGCACGAACACCATTGGCAAATGACCGAACTGGAGCGCCCCGATCAGCAGGCCGGGAACGATCTTGTCGCACACGCCGAGCAGCAGCGCGGCATCGAACATGTCATGCGACAGCGCGACGGCCGTGCCCATGGCGATCACGTCGCGGCTGAACAGGCTGAGTTCCATGCCGCTGGTGCCCTGCGTCACGCCGTCGCACATGGCCGGCACGCCGCCGGCGACCTGCGCCGTGGCACCGTGTTTTCGCGCCTCGTCCTTGATCAGCGCCGGGTAACCCAAGAGTGGCGTGTGCGCCGACAGCATGTCGTTGTAGGCGGTGACGATGCCGATGTTGGGCCGGCGCTCGGTCACGACCTTGAAACGGTCGTCCAGCGGCATGCCGGCCACCGCATGCGCGATGTTGGCGCAGCCCATGCGGTCCATGCTGGGCGGGCGGTTGCAGTCGGCCTGCAACTGCGCCAGGTAGGCGTTGCGCGTCGGCCGGCTGCGTTCCTGGATGCGGGCGGTGATGTCTGAAATAGCGGAATGAAGCGCCATGGTGAAACCTTTCAATCAAGCCATCCCGGACATGGGGATGTAACTTTATTACGGCGTCTATGGTAACTAATATTGCAGCAGTTTTCGCCCTGAATGGTTACTTTGCGGTTACCAAACGAGGTGCAGGCAAAAAAAATCCGCAGGGCGCAAAGCGCTGCGGATTCATGTCGCCGGCCGTGAAGGCCGGCCAAGCTTAGGTTACTGGAGGCTGATTTCGACGCGGCGTGCTTCGGCATCGCTCCCTGTCGTGCTGCTCTCAATCTGCTCGGGCTTTTTGAGTTCGATCTGGCTTTCGGGCACACCCGCCGTCGTCAGGGCGTCGCGCACGGCCAATGCGCGCTGCTTGGCCAGTTCGGCATTCTGGTCGGCATTGCCAGTGGCGTCGTGAAAGCCTGAAATGGCCACCTTGCGGCCCGCCTGCGCACCCTTGACCACGTCAGTCAGTGCTTCGCTGGCGCCAGCGGCCAGGTCGGCCTTGCCTGAGGCAAAGTAAAACTTGACGATGCCCTGCTCCACCTTGACGCTGGCGGCGTCGGAAGCTGCCTGGGCCGTTGTCACAGACGGCTCGGCTGGCATGGCCGGCGCATCCGCCACCTGGGCAGCCGGGGCGACTGCAGCCTGGGCCGGAACGCCGCGATGCTTGACGGCAAACACCAGCACCGAGGCAACCACGATGGCAATCAATCCAAACACCAAAAACAGCGCCACGCGTTGCGGGCTGTCGTCACTCTGAGAAACCATGGAAAACTTCCTTTTAAAAAAACCTGGCGATATTGTAAAGTGAGGCTGTGACCACTCTAGCAAACACCCCTTGCGAATTGGCTTACAAGGCCCGTGACCCCGCCGCCATGCTCGACGTTGCGATGCGCGAATGGGGCGGCCAGACCGACTTGTGGGTTTTCGGCTATGCATCGCTGATCTGGCGACCCGAATTCGAATCGGCCGAACAGCGCTTTGCCATGTTGCACGGCTACCACCGCGCATTGAAAATGTGGAGCCGCGTCAACCGCGGCACGCCTGCGTTGCCGGGCCTGGTGTTTGGCCTGCTGTCGGGCGGCAGCTGCAGGGGAATGGCCTATCGGCTGCCCAGGGACCATGTGCCTGCTGCCCTGCCCGCCTTGTGGGCACGCGAAATGCCCAACGGCATCTATGACCCCAAATGGCTGCGCTGCCGCACGGCACAAGGCGATGTCAAGGCACTGGCTTTCACGCTGTCCCGGCGCAGCCCCAACCACACCGGCGTGCTGAGCGAAGACCATTACCGGCAAATATTTTCCAGTGCCTGCGGCCGTTACGGCACCACGCACGACTATGCGCAGCTGACTTATGACAAACTGCGCATGCTGGGCATTGACGACCAGGCGCTGGGCAAGCTGCTGCAGCTGGCGCGGCACTGACAGGCAGCGCGCATTCGGCAACGCCGGCCTGAAGCGCCACACGCGCCAGCCTTCCATCTTGCACAACCACCCCGGGGAGACTTCATGACACGCACTTTCATCCTGCTGGCCAGCGTGCTGGCACTTGGCGCCTGCGCCAGCACCACCACCACCGGTCCGCGCGCCGTGGCCCAGTTGCAAAGCACCACCGGCAACACGGCCAGCGGCGCGGTCACCTTTACCCAAAGCGGCAACACGGTACTGGTGTCAGGCACGGTCAGCGGTCTCAAGCCGAATGCCGAGCACGGGTTTCACCTGCATGAAAAAGGCGATTGCTCCAGCGGCGACGGCATGAGCGCAGGCGGCCACTTCAACCCAACCGGCCAGCCCCACGGCCAGCATGCCGCCATGAATCACCATGCAGGCGACCTGCGCAGCCTCACGGCCGATGCCAACGGCATCGCCCGGTTCAGCTTCGAGTCCACCGGCATTTCCATAGGCAGCGGGACCGGCAACATCATTGGACGCGGTCTGATCGTTCACCGCGATCCGGACGACTACACCACCCAGCCCACCGGCAACGCCGGACCGCGCCTGGCCTGCGCCGTGGTGACCCCAGGCTGAGCCTGGACCGGCGCCCATCAGGCCCCGGACTTTATACTCCGGGTCATGCCTGACCACACCTCCATCGCCGACCTTCGCAAAAGCTATGAGCGCGCCGAACTCAATGAAGACGCCTCGCATGCCGACCCGCTCAAGCAATTCGACCAGTGGCTCAACGAAGCCATTTCAACCCAGGTGCCCGAACCCAATGCCATGACGCTGGCCACCGTCGGCAGCAACATGCGCCCGTCCACCCGCGTGGTGCTGATCAAAGGCCTGGATGCGCAGGGCATCGTCTGGTACACCAACTACGCCAGCCGCAAGGGCTTGGAGCTGGCCGGCAACCCGTATGCGGCACTGCAGTTCCACTGGGTGGAGCTTGAACGGGTGGTCCGAATCGAAGGAATCGTGGAAAAAATCGCGGACGAAGAAAGCGATGCCTACTTCAACAGCCGGCCCCTCGACTCGCGCATCGGCGCCTGGGCCAGTCCGCAAAGCGAAGTGATCTCGGGCCGTGGCGTGCTGGTGGCCAACGCTGCCAAATATGGTGCCCGATTCATGCTGAACCCGCCGCGCCCGCCGCACTGGGGCGGCTACCGCCTCAAGCCGGACAACTGGCAGTTCTGGCAAGGGCGAAAAAGCCGGCTGCATGACCGCCTGCGCTACACGCTGCAGGACGACGCCAGCTGGCTGCGCGAACGCCTGGCACCCTGAAAATTCAACGCGTCAGTTTGCCCAGCCGTTCGATGGCCTGGTGCTTCACCGCATCAAGCGCTGCAGCGCTGACCAGGCCAGGCGCGATTTCGGCCAGTGGCACCAGCACAAAAGCCCGCTGCATCATTCGCGGATGCGGCACGGTCAAGCGGACCGAGTCGATGCGGGCGCTGCCATACAGCAGCAAATCCAGGTCCAGGGTGCGGGGCGCATTGCGAAACGGCCTCTCGCGTCCAGCCTGCAACTCCAGCCGCTGCAACCCGTCGAGCAACGCGCAGGCAGCCAGGCCGGTTTTAATTTCCACCACGGCATTCAGGTAGTCCGTCCCGGGCGCTGACGTTTCATGGCCGGAATCGGTGTTCAGCGGCGCAGTTCTGTAAAGTCCCGACTGTTGGCGCACCTGCGTCAGGGGCAGCCCGTCAAGGGATTGCACTGCCTGACGCAGCGCAGCGTGGGCATCGCCCAAGTTGGCGCCTAGTGCGATGTACGCCGTGACCTGATCACGCCCTGCCCTGGCAGTTGTTTTTTCGTGCGTGCCGCCTGTGGCCATGTCACAGCGTTGGCATTCAGTCACCGTTCACCGGGGAAGCTCCGGCAGTTGGTGGCGACTCGTTGCTGCCTTCCTGGCCCTCGGCGGCACGGCTGACAGACTTGCGGCGGCGGCGGCGTTTCTTGGCAGGGGCGGCATCGCCTTCCGGCAATGGCAACTCGAACCCGTCAGCGTCAACCGGATGGCTGACAGGTGACAGCGCGGGTGCCGTGTCGGCAGGTCGACCGCCATCGGCATCGGCCCGCTTGACCCGCGTGCGCGCCTGCGGCTTTTTCTGCTGGGTTTCGCGCATCGCCTCGATCATGTCGTGGCGTTCGTCGTCGTAGGCGGTGCTGAATTGTTCCCACCATTCTCCCAGCGCCGGGTCAATCTCGCCAATCTGCCCGCGCAGGCGCAAGAAGTCAAAGCCGGCCCGAAAGCGCGGCTGCTCCAGCAGCGAATACGGCGCATTGCCCACGCGCTTTTCAAAACGCGGCTGCATGGTCCAGATCTCGCGCATGTCGATGCCCAGCTTGCCGCGCCCCGAGACATCGCCGATCTTGGCGTTGAAGGCCTCGTCAATCGCATCCTGCAGTGCCGGCATCGGCGGTTCGTTGCGCTTGAGGCGGCGGTCCCAGCCACTGCGCACATCAGCCCAGAGCACGCACGACAGCAAAAAGCTCGGCGCGACCGGCTTGCCTTCGCCGACGCGGCGGTCGGTGTCCTGCAAGGCCAGCTTCAGGAAGGGATCGTCGGCCATGTCAACCACCACGTCGAGCAGCGGGTAGATGCCGGTGCCCATGCCCAGTGCCTTCAGCTGCGCAATGCTCGCCAGCGAATGGCCGGTTTGCAGCAATTTGAGCATTTCGTCAAACAACCGGGACTGTGGAACGTCGGCCAGCAGGCCGCACATTTCCTTCAACGGCGCCACTGTTTTTTCCTCGAACTTGAAACCCAGCGCATTGAGCTTGGCGCCAAAACGCACGGCGCGGATGATGCGCACCGGGTCTTCGCGGTAGCGCAACGCCGGGTTGCCGATCATGCGGACAATCTTTTTCTTCGAGTCGCCAATGCCGTTGTGGTAATCAACCACGATCTGCGTTTCGGGGTCGTAGTACATGGCGTTGATGGTGAAGTCGCGCCGCGCGGCGTCTTCGTACATCGGGCCCCAGACGTTGTCGCGCAGCACCCGGCCTGACGCATGCACGGCATGCTTCATGCCCGCAAGTTCGCTCTTGCTGGTGCGCTCGTTGCCGCCGACCTGCTCGGCCAGGGCGCTGTCCATGTGCGCGCGAAAGGTCGACACCTCAATCACCTCGTGTTCGCGGCCCCGGCCATAGATGACGTGAACGATGCGAAAGCGCCGGCCAATGATGAAAGCCCGGCGAAACAGGCTTTTGACCTGCTCGGGCGTGGCGTCGGTGGCCACGTCAAAGTCTTTCGGCTTCAGGCCCACCAGCAGGTCGCGCACCGCGCCGCCGACAATGTAGGCCTGGAAACCGGCCTGCTTGAGCACATGCACCACGTCCATGGCGCGTTCGTCCACTAGCTTGACGTTGATGCCGTGGTCCTTGAACTCGATGTCGTGGCGTTTGCCGAAAGGGGACTTTGGAACCCGTTTCGAGAGGGATTCGGCGCTGTCGGATTTGCCGAACAGCTTGTCGATAAATTTTTTAATCATGAAATTTAAGATTTTGAGGGAAATGCCGCCCCTTGACAGCAAGCGTTGTCCCTGCACTTTTCAGGCCGGAGGCGGCCGCCGCTGCCCGGCGGCAAGCGCCATTCGCGGCGCTTAAAACAGGTCAAGTATGCGCCATCCACGCTCAAGGGCCAGTGCCCGCAGGCGCGTGTCCGGGTTGGTGGCGACCGGATGGTTGACCTTTTCCAGCAGCGCCAGGTCGTTCATTGAATCGGTATAAAACGTCGTGTGCACATCGCCCCAATTCAGGCCGCGAGCGGCGAGCCATTGCTCCATGCGGGTCACTTTGCCTTCTCGGGCCGATGGCGTGCCCCGGATTTCGCCGGTCAGGTTGCCCTGGGCGTCGCGTTCCAGTTGAACGGCGATCAGTTCGGACACGCCAAAGGCATCGGCAATCGGCCGCGTCACGAACTCGTTGGTGGCCGTCACGATGACCACTTCATCGCCGGCCCCACGGTGTTGTTCAACCAGTGCCAGCGCTTGCGGTTTGATGGCTTTATGCACGATCTCGCGCATGAAGCGGGAATGAGCCGCTATTGAATTGGTAGTGCCCTGCTCGCGAATGGCCTGCGTGGCAAAACGCACATAGGCCTGGATGTCAAGCGTGCCAGCACGGTACTGCTCGAAAAACTCGGCATTGCGGCGCTTGAACTCGGTCGCATCGCACCAGCCCAACGCCATCGTGAACTCGCCCCATTCGTAATCGGAGTCAATCGGGATCAGGGTGTGGTCCAGATCAAACAGTGCCAACTTCTGGGGTGTTTGCGCGTTGCTCGCAGCAACCTTTTTGTCAACATTCACCTTAACCGTCATTCCGTCTCCAGCATGGTTTTGATCAGCGGGATGGTGATGGCCCGCTTGGTTTGCAGCGCGTAGCTGTCGAGTGTGTCGAGCAGTTGCATCAGGCTGCCCAAATCGCGTGAAAAGCGCGTGAGCATGAAATCCACCACCTCGTCGCTGAGCAAAAAGCCGCGCGCGTCGGCTTCTAGCTTGATCACGGCGCGCCGCTCGTCGTCGCTCAGCGCCTGCAGCGCCAACACATGGCCCAGCCCAGGCGGGTTCGCAGGTCTTCGCGCAGCGGCAGGTCGGCCGGCGGCACGTTGCCGGCGGCCACCACCCAGCGCGGGTGGCCGTCGTCGGTGCTCAGCGCATTGACAAACCAGTTGAAGGCGGTGCGCTGCTGCGCCGCGTTGTAGAGATGGCATTCGTCCATGATCACCGCCGACCAGGCTTCATTGAACTCGGGCGGCTCCAGCATCGACGCGTCCATCCAGCCGCTCGAAGCACCCTGGTCCCGCAAGGCCTCACTGACCGCCTTGAGCAGATGCGTCTTGCCGCTGGCTTCACCGCCCCACAGGTAGGTCGGCACCGGCGAGTCCGGCAGCATTTGCGTCCACGATGCCAGTTGCCTGACGGCCGCTTCATTCGGCCCCATGAAAAAATTGGCAAACGAGGGGTCGGAGGCAAGTCCGATGTCCAGGGCGAGTTGTTTCATGGCTGGCTTGGCGGGTCGCATCCCGGTTTCAGTGAGCATGCGAACAGCGCCTGGCGGCTGGTGCGCAGGTCGGGCGCCAAGTCACGGCACGTTTGAAGGTCAGGGCAGGTTGCATGAAGTCTTGGAATGCGCTGGCCCGCAAAGGGCCGGCAGAAGCTAGCAGGGTATAGCCTTTAGAATCTCAGGCTGGATTCTATCGGGCTTGGCCAGCGGCCTCCCGACCACCGCCCTGCCCCTTCGAGCCTGACCGGCTCCCACCGCATTACCTCCCGACACCATGACCACTACCCCCCTTTCCTACAAAGACGCCGGCGTTGACATCGACGCGGGCGACGCCCTGGTTGAACGCATCAAGCCGCTGGCCAAAAAGACCATGCGCGAAGGCGTGATGGCCGGCATTGGCGGCTTTGGCGCGCTGTTTGAGGTGCCCAAGCGCTACAAGGAACCGGTGCTGGTGTCTGGCACCGACGGCGTGGGCACCAAGCTCAAGCTGGCGTTTGAATGGAACATGCATGACACCGTCGGCATCGACCTGGTGGCCATGAGCGTCAACGACGTGCTGGTGCAAGGCGCAGAGCCGCTGTTCTTTCTGGATTACTTTGCCTGCGGCCAGCTGGACATTGACACGGCTGCGGCCGTGGTGGGCGGCATTGCGCGGGGCTGCGAACTGTCGGGCTGCGCACTGAGCGGCGGCGG
>JBBSRS010000022.1:0-14141 GCA_038242795.1 Burkholderiales bacterium | reverse complement strand
CGGATGCGATTGTTCGGGTCTCAGGGAATCTTTTCCCAAGAGCAATTACATTTCTTAAGCAGTGCTATATACAACACTTACCTAACCAAGATATGGCAAGAGCCTAGGTAATACCCCGCCAAGCGTTTGTTGGAATGGAGCAATTATTTGCAAGTGGCGGAAGTATAGAACTAAACCTCGACGCTATTTATCCAGATGTTTCAAAAGTGATTGCAATATCGGAAGCTAAATACGACGTCTTGTTACATGAAGCAATTAAAAAGTTTGAAAAGACGGTATTTCAGAAAATCAAGCAATCTGTCAAGATATCTGATCATTGCCATGTCGGTGCACCACCACATATGCCACGTATAACCTTATCTGGCTGGATGAATGAAACGTATGAACCACACAGAAATGCAACATATGAGGATCATTGGAGCCATCGGGAACTAATTTCTGCGAGCTATGTTTCGACCCTAGAAATAGAACAACCACTAATTAAAGAGGTAATCACTAAAGGCTGGGATATAGATACATTTTCCGAAATTTTAATTACTTGCTAATCTACTGTTTCCGTATTAAATCCAGATGTTTTTTTATTATTCCTAGAACCGAAGATTACATCTTATTTATAAAGTCACCTCAAATTCAAATTCAAATTCAATTAAAATTTGAAGTTGAGGGCATGTATAATGAACATCACTTCGATGCCCGGTCAGTGCGGGCATTATCGGGTAGCATGTTATTCGAAATAAGCTCTTTAATTTATGGCGATAAAAAAAGAAAAGCCATCAATTTTTGGCGCTCAGTCAATCTCATTGACCACTGAAAATAATTCCCTTCGCGTTCACGCTTTTGTCGAAACAAATAAGCGACTTAGAAATAACTATTCATTGGATATTACTATTGAGGAGACGAAGAGCATTATTTTCAAGTGGTGTCAAGTCCCCGCCCGCTCCAGCATCGCATGCAGCAGCACATTGCATCCCGCCGTGATGTGCTCGGGCGTGGCGTCCTCGATTTCGTTGTGGCTGATGCCGTCCTTGCAGGGGATGAAGATCATGCCGGACGGCGCCAGCCCCGCCATGTAAACCGCGTCGTGGCCGGCGCCGGAGACGACCGGCATGTTCGAATACCCCAGCTTCTGTGCCGCCCGCGCCACCGCCTCGATGCAGCCGGCGTGAAAGCCGATGGCCGAGTAGCTCGACACCTGCTCGATCTGGATGTCCAGGCCGGACTCGGCACTTAGCTGGTCGGCAAGGGCTTTGACTTCGTCGGCCATCTGGTCCACCAATTCGTCGGTGCTGTTGCGCAGGTCGATGGAAAACTTCACCCGGCCCGGAATCACGTTGCGGCTGTTCGGATGCACGTGCACCATGCCCACCGTGCCGCGCCCGTGCGGCGGGTGCCGGTGGGCGGCGGCCACCACGTCCTGCATCAGCTGCGTGGCCACCTGCAGGGCGTCCTTGCGCAGCCCCATCGGCGTCGGGCCGGCGTGCGCTTCCATGCCGGTCACGGTGCAGTCGAACCAGCGGATGCCGAGCACGCCCTGCACCACGCCGATGGTGGTGCCGTTGTCTTCGAGCACCGGGCCTTGCTCGATGTGGGTTTCAAAATACGCGCCGATCGGGTGGTCGCCGGGCTCCTGCTCGCCGATGTAGCCGATGCGGGCGAGTTCGTCCTTCACCGTTTTGCCTTCGGTGTCCGTGGCAGCATAGGCGTGCGCCAGCGTGAAGGCCTTGGCGAACACGCCCGAGCCCATCATCACCGGCACGAAGCGCGAACCTTCCTCATTGGTCCAGAAAGCGACCTCGATCGGCGCTTCGGTCTCGATGCCATGGTCGTTCAGCGTGCGCACGACCTCGATGCCCGCCAGCACGCCGTAGTTGCCGTCGAACTTGCCGCCGGTCGGCTGGGTGTCGATGTGGCTGCCGGTCATGATGGGCGCCAAGGCGTTGTTGCGCCCGGCGCGGCGCATGAAGCCGTTGCCGATCCGGTCGATGGTGATGGTCATGCCGGCATCGATGGCCCAGCCGATGACCAGGTCGCGGCCCTGCTTGTCGAGGTCGGTCAGGGTCAGGCGGCACACGCCGCCCTTGGGCGTGGCGCCAATCCGGGCCAGTTCCATGAGCGAAGCCCAGAGGCGTTCGCCGTTGATGCGCAGGCTGTCGATCGGGGGGGCGGTGTTCATGGGTGACCTTGCAGGCAGAAGCTAAAAATGGACAGTCAGAGTTGATCCAGCGGAAACACCGGGTGTTTCACCTGGGCGAATGGAAACAGCGCGTAGTCCGAGCTGGTGACGCCCGGGCTGTCGCATTCAACCAGCGCATGCGCCAAGGGCTCGAAAACCGGCCGGCAGTACATCCGCGACTTGAGCAACAGGAAGCGGTGCGCGGCAGGGTCCACCCCGACGCACTGGAACACCCCGAGGTCCCAGGGCTCGTGGGGGCGCTCGGTGACAACGATCCGGGCGTCGCCGATGTCGAGCAGCACGGTGCGGCCCATGCAGCAGCGCTGCCCGGTGTAGATCGGCCCGGTCACGGTGTATTCGCCGTCGCTGATCGCGCGCACGGTGCCGCGCACCGGCATGGGCTGCTTGACGATGCCCAGCTGGGTCAAGGCCACCTTGTTGCCCAGCGCGATGCTGACCTCGGCGCCGATGCCGGCCGCCGTCAGGGTATGAACCGCCTGGGGGTCGCACAGCGGACCCACGGCGATGTCCTGCAGGCCCTGCGACAGTGCCGCCTGCAGCACGTCCATGGTGTCGCAGGTGCCGCCGGACATGCAGTTGTCGCTGTGGTCGAGCAGCAGCACCGGCCGGGTCGCGCCCGCGGCCAGTGCCTGCGCCCGTGCCAGGGAACTCGCCAGCGGCTCACTGTCGTAGACAAACTGCGCCCGGTCGTCCCAGATCTGCCCGGCAATCCGGTCCGCCACGGCTTGCGCTGCGGCCACGCCTTGCGCCGTGGCCGCGCCGGTCACGACCACGCTGACGCACGGGGCCTCGATGTCAGCCAGCGAAAATCCGGCGAACACCGTCACCGCAGGCACGTCCTCGCACTCTGCGGCGCGGGCCGACTGCACCGCGCGCAGCATGGCGCCGTTCAGCGTGGTGCTGCGCAGGGTGTGGCTCATGAGGGGAAGTTGGTGCCAGCGCACGGTGTAGCGCGCCTGGCCGTGCAGCATCGCCAGCAGCAGACGGCCCGCGTGCTCGCCGGTTTCGTACATGTCCACATGCGGGTAGGTCTTGAAGCCCACCACCACATCGGCGTTGTCGATGATTTTTTGCGTGATGTTGCCATGCAGGTCCAGCGCCACCCCGATGGGCACGCCGGGCGCTGCGGCGCGCACGCGGGCCAGCAGGTCGCCTTCGCCGTCGGCGCTGTTCTCGGCCACCATGGCGCCATGCAGGTCGAGCAGAACAGCATCGCATCCGGGCGCAGCGTTCACGATGCGTTCGGTGAGTTCGTCATAGGCCTGTGCCTGCACGCGGCCGCTGGGGTTGGCCATGGCGGACACCGGCGTCACCAGCGTGGCGCCGGCGGTGTGTGCCAGATCGATGAAGGCCGCCATGGCGGTGCGCATGCCCAGGTTGTCGCGGCAGGCCGCCTCGCCATAGGTGGGGGCGAAGGCTTCCAGCGGCGTGGGCACGGGCGAGAAGGTGTTGGTCTCGTGGTTGAGCCGGGCAATCAAAATTTTCATGTGCGTGTCTTCCATCCAAAATCAAACCAGACCGACACCGAGGTAGCGGTCCTTGACGGCCACATCGGCCAGAAAAGTGGCGTTGTCTGCGCTGTAAACAATCGCGCCCTGCTCAACGATGTAATGCCGGTCGGCCAGCTGGGTGCAGACTTCCAGGTTCTGCTCAACCAGCAAGATGGCCACGCCGGCGGCCTTGATTTTTCCGAGCTGCACCACGATTTCTTCAACGATCACCGGCGCCAGTCCCTCCACCGGCTCGTCCAGCATCAGCAGCTTGGGGTCGTTCATCAGGGCGCGGCCGATGGCCAGCATCTGTTGCTCGCCGCCGGAGAGCTGGGCGCCGCCGTTGTTGCAGCGCTCCTTGAGTCGCGGAAAGATGCGGTACACATCGTCCAGTTGCCACGGCGAGCGTTTGCGCTGGCCCAGCAGCAGGTTTTCTTCGACCGTCAGCAGTTTGAACACGCCGCGGTGCTCCGGCACCAGGCACACCCCCCGCTGGGCATTCATGTGGGGCGCCAGGCCGGTCGTCGCCTGCCCGCAAAACCGGATGGCGCCCTGGGTCGGCGGCACCACGCCGACAATCGACTTGAGCGTGGTGGTCTTGCCCGCACCGTTGCGCCCCAGCAGGGTGACCAGTTCGCCGTCGTCGACCTGCAGGGTGACGCCCTGCAGCACATGGCTCTTGCCATAGTGCGCATGCACGTTTTCCATTTCAAGAATCATGCTTTGCCCCCGGTGATCATGTTGCCCAGATAGGCCGCACGCACGCGGTCGTCGCTGCGAATCTCGTGGGGCAGCCCTTCGGCCAGCACGCGGCCTTGCTGCATCACGGTCACGGTGTCGGAAATATCCATCACGATGCTCATGTTGTGCTCGATCAGCACCACGGTGTGCTCGTCTCGCAGGCTCTTGATGAAGCGTTTCATGTCGTCCAGGTCGTCGATTCCCATCCCGGACGTGGGCTCGTCCAGAAAAATCGCCTTGGGCCGGGCGGCCAGGGCCATGCCCACCTCCAGCCGGCGTTGCTGCCCGTGCGACAGATTGCCTGCCGGCACGCTGGCAAAGCTCTCCAGCCCCAGTTTGGCCAGGACACGGGCCACGGTGTCGGCACAGGCGCGCGGACCTTCAGGCGCGTGCCAGCAGTTCAAGGCCTTGGCCGGTGCCGTGCCCTGCGCGGCCAGCCGCAGGTTCTCGCGCACCGACAGGCTGGGAAACAGGCTGGTGACCTGAAAGGAGCGGGCAATGCCCCGCTGCACGCGGCGGTGATCGGGTTCGTTCGTCACGTCGTGCCCGTCGAACAGGATGCGGCCGGCACTGACTGTTTTCGTGCCCGTCAGCATGTGGAACAGCGTGGTTTTGCCGGCGCCGTTCGGACCGATCACCGAATGCACGGTGTTGGCCCGCACCTTGAGGTTGACACCGCCCAGGGCCGCGAATTTGTCGTAGTATTTTTCGATGCCGATGGCTTCGAGCAGGATGGGTGTGCTCATGCCTGCTCTCCTTTGCTGCCCGCAGCATGTCGCTTGCCGCGGACCAGGCCCCAGAGCTTTTCGCCCAGGCCCCACAGGCCACGCTGCATCCACAGGCTGATGGCGATCAGCACCAGCCCCAGCAGCAGCAGCCAGCGCGGCCACAGGCTGGAGAGCCAGTCGCCCAGCAGAATATAAAAGGCCGATCCCAGCACGGAGGCAAACAGGTTGCCGGTGCCGCCGATGACGGTCATGACCAGAATCATTTCGCTGGTGTGGTATTCGGCATTGGAGAGTGGCGCGATGCCGGTCATCATGGCATGCAGCGCACCGGCCAGCCCGGTGACCGCGCCGGAAATCACAAAAGCCTGCAGCTTGAGCAGTTTGAGGTTGTAGCCAATGGCGCCGGCCCGCTCCTCGTTGTCACGCACGGCGAGCAGCGTGCGCCCGAAGGTTGACCGCGATACTTTCAGCAGCAACCAGAACGCCGCCATGAAGATCACCGCGACGAAGCTGTAAAACTGCCAGGGCGAGGTGAGCGGCCACAGCACCTGCCCGAACAGCGCCAGGCTGGGGCGTGGAATGTCCAGCAACCCGTTGTCGCCGCCCGTGATGCCGGTCGCGGTGTAGGCGACAAAGTAAAACATCTGCGCAAAGGCCAGGGTCAGCATCACGAAATAGGTGCCTTTTTGGCGAATGGCGACCCATCCCACCACCGCCGCGCCCAGTGCCCCGACCACCACGGCCAGGGTCAATGCGAACGGCATCGGCAAGGGCCAGCGCGTCAGGGTGAGCGCGATGGTGTAGCTTCCCAGGCCAAAAAAGAGGCCCTGGCCGAATGACAGCCGCCCGGTGAAGCCCAGCAACAGGTTGCAGCCCATGGCCGCCAGACCGAAGATCAGGACCTCGCTGGCCAGCGAGCCCGACTGCATCAACAGCGGCATCAGCAGCACGACGGCCAGGGCCAGGAGGAGGTGGGTGTGTTTTCTCATGGTGCCTATCCCTTGCGACCGAGCAGGCCATGGGGGCGCAGCAACAGCACGGCCGTCATGGCGATGTAAATCATCAAACGCGCGCCTTCCGGCCACAGCGTGCTCATCACGCTTTGCACCACGCCGATCAGCAGCCCGCCCAGCAAGGCACCGCTGAAACTGCCCATGCCGCCCACCACCACGATCACAAAAGCGACACCCAGGGCCTCGATCCCCATGAAAGGCTCGACCCCCCGGATCGGCGCAGCCAGCACGCCTGCCAGCGCCGCCGTTGCGGCGCCCAGGGCAAAGACCAGGCTGAAGATCCGGAACACGTTGATGCCCAGCAGCGACACCATTTCGGTCGACTCGCTGCCCGCGCGCACGGCACTGCCCAGCCGCGTGCCTTCCAGCACGAACCACAGCAGCACCGCCAGAACGGCGGTGAAGCCGATGACAAACAACCGGTATTTGGGATAAATGAAGCTGCCCCAGATGACCACGCCCTGCAGCAGGTCGGGCACGGCGACGTTGTGGCCCAACGGCCCCCATTGCAGGATGACCAGTTCCTGGACCACCAGCGCCAGCCCCACCGTGACCACGATATGAAATTCATGGGCCTTGTCATAGACATGGCGCAGCATCAGCTTTTCGGTCAGCCAGCCCGCAGCCCCGACCGCCAGCGGCGACACGAGCAGCGTCCACCAGAAACTCAAGCCCCAGCGTGTCAACTGATAGCAGCCATACGCACCCAGCAGGTAGAACGCGCCGTGGGCAAAATTCACAAAGCGCAGCAAGCCGAACACGATGGACAAACCGACGGCCAACAGGAAGTACAGCATGCCGATGCCGATGCCGTTGATGATCTGAAGCAGATAGATGTTCATGCGGTGTTGGAAGCAGAAATAAAGCAGTCCCCTGACCCCCGCGTGCGCGGCGGACGGGGAATGAACGGAGCCAACCCGGCGCTTCTGCGCGCCGGGTCAGCCATCAGGTCCGCTTGCAGCCTGTCTGGTCAACCGGAAGGAAGGATTTTCCCGAACTCAGCACCTCCACGTAATCATCCTTGTTCTTCATCTTGGCTTTTGCCTTGCCCTTGAGCAGGTAGTAGTTCTTGAGCACCTGGTGGTCGGCCTTGCGAACCTCTTCTTCGCCGGTCAAGCCCTGGTACTTCATGCCTTCGAGCGCGGCGATCACCGCCTTTTGCTCGACCGTGCCGGCCTTGATGATGCCGTCGATCAGCAGCTTGGTGCAGATATAGGAGCCCGCCAGGCTGTAGTTGGGGTTGGCCTGGAATTTGTCGTTGGCGCGCTTCACCAGATCGCGGTTGAGCGGGGAATCGACGGTATGCCAGTACTGCGCGCCGAAGTAGATGCCTTCGCACAGGTCAGCGCCCAGCGACTCGAACTGTTCCAGGCCGGAAGCCCAGGCCACCAGAATGGTCATGTTCTTGTTCATGCCGAAGCTCACCGCCTGGCGCAGGGTGTCGGCGCACTGGGCGCCGAAGTTCAGCAGCAGCAAGACGTCCGGCTTTGCCGCGATGGCGTTGGTGATGTAGCCGCTGAATTCTTTCTCGGCCAGCGAGTGGTAGCTGTTGCCCACATGCTCGATGCCTTTTTCCTTGAAGATGTTCTTGGCCGCCGACAGCAGGCCGTCGCCAAACACATACTGCGGCGTGATGGTGTACCAGCGCTTGGCCTTGGGCATCGAGTCGATCAGCGGACGCACCGTTTGCTCGATCGCACCGAAGGTGGGAACCGACCAGCGAAAGGTGGCCGCGTTGCAGTCCTGCCCGGTAATTTCATCGGCACCAGCCGTGGTGATGAAGAGCCCGCCCACTTTTTCTGCCTCCTTGCCCATGGCCAGTGCTTCGGATGACAGGATGCCCCCGGCAAAGAAACGCGCGCCATTTTGCTGCGCCGCTTCCTGAACGCGGCGTATTGCGGTCGCCGGCTTTCCTTCGGTGTCCAGCACGGTGTAGGCCAGCGGCCGCTTGAGGGCGGTGCCGTATTGCTCGATGGCCAGTTTCATGCCAAGGTCTGCGTATTTGCCGTTCGCCGCAAAAGCCCCGGACATGGGAACAGGGCAGGCGAACTGGATGGGACCGGATGACTGGGCAAAGGCAAGGTGCGAAAGACCAAGCGAAGCGGGCAATGCGCCCAGTGCCGAAAGCTGAAGAAGTTGACGACGTTTCATGAAGAGACCCCTGTGGTTGAGTGCTGGCGAAAATAAATCAGTACCAATGCGCTGCATGAACCGTCAAACGCAGGAAGCGTGCCAGGATTCATCGCGGTATGGACAAAGCGTCAGGCGCGGGCATTGACCCGAGGGAGGATCTCCCAAATCCGGCTACATTAATTCCTGTTTATACGTATAAATAGAATAAATTAACTTAGTGCAAACCCGGTGCGCCATGGGGTTGCCCCCTTGCGGTGCATACTCCAGCCGGGTTGCGAACTGGCTGTTCACCCGCTCCTGCACATTTCAATCTTGAATTTTGAACTGAACCCGACACCCATGGCAACGACCACCCCGGCGGCCCCCCAGCGCAAGATCAATCAACTGAAACGCTCGGATCTGGTGGCTGAAGAAATCAAGCGCTTGATCAACGACAAGAACCTGAACCCGGGCGACAGGCTGCCCCGCGAGAGCGAGTTGCAGGCCCAGTTCGAAGTCAGCAAGGGCACGATCCGCGAAGCGCTGAAATCGCTCGAAGTGCAGGGGCTGGTGAAGATTTCGACCGGCCCGGCCGGCGGGGGCACGATCATCGAGGTGACGCTGGACCGCACGCTGCAGCTGCTGCAGAACTACCTGTTTTTCAAGGACGTGACGATTGAAAACATTTATGCAGCACGCCGGCTGCTGGAGCCCGAACTGGCGGCGGGTGCGGTGCCGCACCTGACCGAGGCCGACTTCACCGCCCTGGAGCACAGCATCGCGTGCTGCGATCCCATCTCGAGCCCTGAAGACATGCTGATCCAGCGGCGCGAGGATGTCAATTTTCACGACATTCTGGCCGCCGCGAACCCCAATCCGTTTTTGCGGTTTACCTGCGAACTCATCAACGAAATGATTCGCCAGCTGATTGTTTTCGGCAACCGCACCCCCAGGACCGAACACCGGCGTTTCGGTGAAGCCAATGCCGACATCCACCGGCAAATCACCCTGGCGGCCCGCGAACGGGACGTGGACAAGGTGCGCGAACTGATGGTTCAGCACATGACCGAGGCCACCAGCCACGTCAAGCGGATGAAGGGACGGCTTCAGGGCCGGCTCATTCTGGATGCCGACAGCCTGCGCCGGCTGCGTCCAGCGACCCGGAAGGCGTTGAAATAAATGTCGCATGACGCCGTGCACGGCGCGCGGCCTGTGGCGACCTTCGCAAGGCACCCGGGGTTTGCATGAATGCCCAGGGCGCGGCTGCCGCGTTCAGGGTATTTACACATCCGTCAAAACGCCGGTTCAATGAAAAAAGAGCCTCAAGCCCATTAAAGACGTGCGTCAACAGCTATTAAAAATGTAGCACGCAGCAATCCGGATGGTGCAGAAGCTGCCAGTTTTTACTTCTTGCTGAACACAATGGCATGCTGCCACGGCAGGGTGCTGGCGGTGCGCTCATACACCAGCGCATGCGCGGCAGCTTCTTTTTTGACCTGGGCCTCGCTCATCTTGTGCAGCGCCTTGATGGGCACTGTCGGGTCCTCGGCGCGGTACTCGACATACACCACCCGACCGCCGGGTTTGAGGGCACGCACCACGCTTTCCATCACCTCGTAGGGAAACGCCAGCTCGTGGTACACATCGACCATGATCGCCAGGTCAACGCTTGCAGCCGGCAGATTGACGTTGTCCACCGTGGCGAGAACCGGCTTGATGTTGGGCAAATTTGCCTTTTTCGCCAGGTCGCCCAGCATCTGGATCATTTCGGGCTGTACATCGACCGCCACCACCATGCCGCCACTGTTGCCCGCACCGACGAGGGGTGCGATGCGGCGGGCGTAATAGCCGGTGCCCGCGCCGATGTCGGCCACCACCATGCCAGGCCGCAGCCCAAGCTCGCGCAGCAGCAGGTCGCCCCGTTCTTCTTTCTCGCGTTCTTCACGCTCCAGCCAGGCCGCGCCCTGCCAGCCCATCACGCCCGAGATTTCGCGTCCAAGGTAGCGTTTGCCGATGCCGTCGGCGCTGGGCCGGACCATGCTGTACCGGTCAGGCTCTTGTTGGGCATGGGCTGCGGTGCCAGCCCATGCGCCAGCGGCGGCAAGCACCAGCATGGCCAGCCAGTTGCCCAAGCGGTGGAAGGGGAAATTACGGGACGATGTCACAGGCTTTGCCTCCGGGGTTGATTTCGCAGTCGATGGCATCACAACACAACAGGCGCGGGCGGTGCTGCAACGCGCCTGATCTGTTCACCTGAGGCTTCGACACTTACGGCCGGGCCGCTGCCTGCGCAATGTGGGGCGGCAGGCGCTTAAGCAGCCAGCGGATCGCCAGCGGCACCAGCACGATGTCGTCGACCATGCCGATCACCGGCAAAAAATCGGGAATCAGGTCGATCGGTGACAGCAGGTACAGCGCAATCAGCGCCGTGCCCCATTTCAGCCAGCTCGGTGCATCGGGGTGACGCAGGGCAAACCACAGCTGGCGGGCATCGCTGCGCAGCACGGTCCACAGCAGGGTCAGGCGTTTGAACATGTCGGAATCCTTAAGTGATTGAGTCATTGCTCCCCAGCAGCACTGGGTGAAGTTCAAATGGCGCCAGTCGCGGCAACTGCAAGGAATTTTCACCGGACGTTACATTGCGCGCCTTGAAGAGCTGGCGGCACTTGGACTATTGCAAGATTGACAAGGCTTTTCTCGCATTCACCGCGCGCAGCCTGATCTGCATCGTGTCGCACACGTCCTACGGGCAGATGCTATTTTTCCGACACCGCAGTGCGTGCCGTTTTCCTAAAGTCAATCCAGCGATTGAAATGGTTCAGCCGCGCAACCCAAGGAACGAAGATGCCACAAAACACCAAAGACTCCCAAGGCGGCAAAACCCATTCGCCCACCAAGACCGCAGCCACCGGCCAGGCCGGCGACAAGGCGCAAGCCAAAAAAAGTTCGTCCACTTCTCCCACCGGACCCCAGAAGCACGGCGAAAAAAAGACCACGCCCTGAAGCGAACCAGGCAATCCCAAACCGCGCGGCACGAACTTTCCACATGAAGTTCACGGCGCCTTCACTGACCGCTGCCCGCTAAATCTTGCCTGTTGCGGACAGACACGGCTGGCGTGATGTTTGAAGCCTTTGGCGGCATGCGCGGCGCATAAATTGCCATCATTTGAAACCGGCACAACCCGCATCGGGCTGGTGCGCCGGTGTTCAATTGGCGGCAACCCGCGTACCATGCGCCTGAAACCCCCTTCCCACCGGCTTCAATCACGACAGACTGCTTCTTTTATGGACAACGCTTCCCCTTCCCCCTACACGCCGCCCAAGGTCTGGTCACATGTCAAGGAAAGCGGTGGCCGCTTCGCCAACATCAACCGCCCGACCGCCGGGCCGACGCATGACAAGGAGCTGCCGGTCGGGCGCCATCCGCTGCAGCTCTATTCGCAGGGCACGCCCAATGGCGTCAAGGTGACGGTGATGCTCGAAGAGCTGCTGGCAGCCGGGCATGCCGGCGCAGAGTACGACGCCTGGCTGATCCGCATCCAGGACGGCGACCAGTTCGGCAGCGGCTTTGTCTCGGTCAACCCCAACTCCAAGATTCCGGCGCTGGTCGACCGCGGCGGACCGACACCGGTCAGGGTCTTCGAGTCAGGCGCCATCCTGATGTACCTTGCCGAGAAGTTCGGCGCCTTTTTGCCCGCAGAAGGCGCCCGGCGCGCCGAATGCCTGTCGTGGCTGTTCTGGCAGATGGGCAGCACGCCCTTCCTGGGCGGTGGGTTCGGCCACTTTTATGCCTACGCGCCGACCAAGATGGAATACCCGATCGACCGCTACGCGATGGAGGTCAAGCGCCAGCTCGACGTGCTGGACCGTCGCCTGGCCGAAAGCCCCTTTCTGGCGGGCGACGAATACACCATCGCCGACATGGCGGTGTGGCCCTGGTATGGCGCGCTGGTCAAGGGCCAGGTTTACGAAGCCGGTGAATTCCTGCAGGTTCAGGATTACACCCATGTGCTGCGCTGGACGAACCAGATCGCCCAGCGCCCCGCCGTGCGCCGTGGCCGCATGGTCAACCGCATCATGGGCGAGCCCTCGAGCCAGTTGCACGAGCGCCACGAAGCCAGTGACTTTGACACCAAGACCCAGGACAAGCTGGCCGCGCCGCGTTGACGCGCGGCTTCATTGCCTGACCGAGTACCCAATCCGACCATGACTATTACCCTCTACGACTGCGCCACCGCCCCCAGCCCACGCCGCGCCCGCATCCTGCTCGCCGAAAAAGGCGTGGCCCATGAAACGGTCCAGGTGGACCTGAAAAATGCCGAGCAAATGGGCAGCGCCTACCAAATCATCAACCCGCACTGCACCGTGCCCGCGCTGCGCACCGAGGGCGGAGACATGCTGACCGACAACGCAGCCATCACGGCCTATCTGGAGGCCCGTTACCCGGAGCCACCGCTGCTGGGCATCACGCCAACAGAAAAAGCGCAGATTGCGAGCTGGAACTGGCGCGCCGAATTCGAAGGCTTCATGGCCATCGCCGAAGCCCTGCGCAACAGCGCACCGGCCATGGCCAACCGCGCCTTGCCCGGGCAGGTCAACTATCCGCAGATTCCCGAACTGGCGCAGCGCGGCCTGGCCCGGCTGCAACAGTTTTTTACCATGCTCGACGAACACCTGGCCGGGCGCGATTTCATCGCCACCGACCGTTTCAGCGTGGCCGACATCACGGCGGTGGTGGCGGTCGACTTTGCACGCGTGGTGAGAATCAAGCCCGGTGAGCAGCACCCGCACCTGCAGCGCTGGCGGGCGGCTATGGCAGAGCGGTCGTCGATGGCGCTGTAGGTGGGAAAGCGCTGCACCTTCGGCAAAATTTCCAGCGGCGGCGCCAGCCAACAAAAGGGAGATACCCGCTTTTTGCAGGGAAAAATGGCAACCAACCGGTTGCACCCGCGCAACGAACCACCAAAAAACCAGCGGGTCAGGCCTTGCAGCGGCTGGCACGCGGGGCGGCCCGGCTGTGGCAACAGGTGCACTGCGACCGTTCGATGAAGGAAAAAAATGATCGACCAACTGACCCTGCACCCGGTGGATGACCAGGTGGTTCGCGTGCTGTCCAGCCAGGGCGCGTGCGTCGGCCACCTCAAATGGATTGGCGCGGTGTGGAAGTTCAAGGCCATCGGTTACGACGCCAGTGGCGCGGTGATCCCGGGGGGCGGTCCCCTGACCGACCGGCACAACACGCGCTTTGCGCTGCTGGAGGAAGCCGTGGTCAGCGCTGCGTTGACCGGTTTTTGAATCAAACAGGCTGTTTGCGCACCACGGGTGGGCGCAAGCAGCTATGCTTTCAGGAGCGATTTGTCGTCAGCGCGCCACCGTGAAGGCCAGCGGCCCGCCGTCGCACAGGCCGTCCGACAGCACCAGCAGCTTATAGGCCGCAGGCGTTTCTTCCAGCACCGTGATGGCTTCGGGCTTGAGTTCCTTGTCGCAGTGGCGCAGCGTGACGCCGCTCAGGTCGAGCGTCGCCAGCAGTCGGGGTTGCACCATGCCGGCAGCAGTTTTGCCGTCCCACCACGCGACCGTCCAGCCTGCGCCCTGATTCGCGCGGCTGTCGTCGGGGCCGGCGAGCAGCAACAGGCCGCTCTTGACGGCCACCATGTCGCGAATGCCCCGGTGGGGGCCCAGCGCCAGGCGGGTGACCGTGGGTTTGGCGTTGCTGGCCGGCTGGGGGCTGAACAGTGCCTCGGTGTTCACGGCCAGCACGCGGGCCACGCCGTCCCGCACCGGGCCGCGAAAACCGAAATACAGCTGCCCGCCTTTCACCGCCATGCCTTCAATGTTCACGCCTTGCTGGCCGGCCAGATCG
>JBBSRS010000021.1:0-14522 GCA_038242795.1 Burkholderiales bacterium | reverse complement strand
TGGCGTCGAGCCCAGCGCCAGTGGCGCAAGAATCCTCATCTCAACGACCCGGCGCGGCGGCACGGTGGTCATCAAGGTGACCAATTCGGCGCCTGGCGGAAGCGGCCGGGCGGGCCACGGGCTGGCGTTGACCAATGTGCGTGAGCGCCTGTTCCTGCTGCATGATGTCCAGGCCCAGTTCAAGACAACCTGCAAGGACGGCCTGTTTCAGGTCAGGCTGGAGATTCCCCTATGAGCGCGCTGAGGATATTGCTGGTCGACGACGAAGCCCTGGCCAGGTCGCGCCTGCGCACCTTGCTGGGCGACTGCACGGCACCGGCGTCGGTGGTGGCCGCCGAGGCAGGCGACGCGGTGCAGGCGATGGGTGCGCTGCAGCGCCAGCCGTTCGATGCCGTGCTGCTCGACATCCACATGCCTGGCGTCGATGGGCTGGCGCTGGCCAAACTGATCGCCAGCCTGCCCCGGCCGCCGGCCGTGGTGTTCGTCACCGCGCATGCCGGGCATGCGGTGCAGGCTTTCGAGCTCGATGCAGTGGACTACCTGACCAAGCCGGTGCGGCTGGAGCGGCTGCGCCAGGCGCTACAAAAGGTAGAGCGTGTGATGCAGGCCAGGCTTGCGCAAGAGCCCGAAAAGGCTGAAGAAACACTGCTGATCCAGGATCGCGGCCGCACCGAGCGGGTACCGCTGAACGAAGTGCTGTATTTCAAGGCCGAGCTGAAGTACGTCACGGTGCGCACCCTCAGGCGCAGCTACATCCTGGACGGCTCGCTCAATGAACTGGAAGCGCGGTTTGGCAGCCGCTTCATGCGGATTCACCGCAATGCGTTGATTGCCCGCAGCGCGGTGCGCGCGCTGGAAAAGCATTTCGACCCTGTGGAAGGCGAGGGCTGGGCCGTGCGGCTCAATGGCCTGGACGAGTTGCTGGCGGTGTCCCGCCGCCAGCTTGGCGCCGTTCGCGAGGCGATCTCTGGCTGATTGCGCGAGGCGTTCAAGCCGGTGGATGATTGCCTTGCCCGGTGAGGTCGCGGCAGGCGCTGGCAGCGGTTGCATCTTGACACTGTCCAGTTTGCAGGGGTGCGTCCTATGGTGTTTGAACAGGTTTTCAGGTGCAATGCATCAAGCTGCACTGTGTAGCATATTCCATTTCCAAATCAACCCGACAGGCCATTGCTTGGCCTTGATGCTGCAGCACGGGTGGCGGCATTGCCTTGAAGCCCGGATTGATTTGGAAGCGAATTGGCGAAGTGCATCACGTTAGCCCCCAACCCTCAAGAGGATGACAAATGGCCGAAGAAACCAGGGCAGACGAATCCGTCGTCGCCGAACCCGATGTCACGGACTTTCCCGAACCGGAACGGTTTCTTTTGCACATGCCGGTGGATGTGCGCAACATGTCGCTGGTGATGCTGGCGATCCTGGCCAGCCTTTTCGTGCTTCAGTGGGCGCGTGTCGTGCTGATTCCCATCATGCTCAGCGTGCTGTTCAGCTATGCCTTTTCGCCGCTCGTCAACTGGCTGGAAAACAGACGCGTTCCGCGCTGGCTGAGTTCGGCTGTGCTGCTGCTGGGCATCCTGGGCGCGATGGGTTCGGGCGGCTACCTGCTGCGGCTTGAAGCCGCGCAGTTGATCCAGGCCTTGCCAACGGCGGCGCAAAAGCTCGGCCAGGCGCTCCGGTCGAGCAGCGGCAAATCAAACAGCGCGCTGGAAACGGTGCAGAACGCGGCGTCCCAGATCGAGCAGGCCACCCGTGAAAGTGCCGCCGTCACCGATCCCAACCGGGGCGCGACCCGGGTGGTGATCGAGGCGCCGCGCTTCAACATCAAGGACTACCTGTGGACCGGCACCATCGGCCTGCTGGCGCTGCTCGGACAAATCGCGGTGGTGGTGTTCCTGACCTATTTCCTGATGCTTTCGGGCGATACCTTCCGGCGCAAACTGATCAAGCTGGCCGGGCCGAGCCTGAGCAAGAAAAAAATCACGCTGCAGGCGCTGCATGAGATTGCCGTGCAGATCCAGCGTTACCTGCAGGTGCAGTTGCTGACCAGCCTGCTGGTCGGGGTGCTGACCGGACTGGCTCTCGCGTTTTTAGGACTGGACAATGCCGCTGTCTGGGGGGTGGTGGCCTGCGTGCTCAACCTGATCCCCTACATCGGCTCGCTGGTCACGGCGGCCGCTTCGGCGTTGGTCGCGTTTCTGCAGTTCGGCTCGATCAACATGGCAATGGCCGTGGGTGGCACTTCGATCGTGATCCACACGCTGGTGGGCAATCTGCTCACGCCCTGGCTGACCAGCCGCGCCAGCCGGCTCAGCCCGGTCGCCGTGTTCATGGGCCTGCTGGCCTGGGGCTGGCTGTGGGGCGTGTGGGGCCTGCTGCTGGGCATCCCGATCCTGATGATCGTGAAGTCGGTCTGCGACCGCGTCGAAGACCTCAAGCCGATTGGTGAATTTCTGGGTTCCTGAGATCGCCCGGCTGGGAGGGGGCACGCCAGGCAGGCCTGAAGTCCCCATGGTTTCGGAAGTTTCACCACATTCGGCCTGCAGCCTGCCTGATCGGTGACTTGCCCCAGACGTTTGTTTTTCCTGTCATTTCCATGAACTCGGGGATCCAGTGTCGGGTGCCCAGCTCAGCTGGATTTCCGCTTTACCCGGGAAGGCAGGCTTTTAGCGCCTGAGGCCTGTAAACATTGGAAAAAATGCGCTTTCCGCATATTGCGTAAGCGTTTCCAGCTATTTTATTGATAGCTTTCCGGGAGTGCCGGCGCGTTGGTGCCGTGTACCAGCAACACGGCTTTGGCGGGCAGCGTGTCCAGCGGTGTCCATTCCCCCCAGGCCAGTTGCCTGTCCGCCGGCAGCGGCGCCGCGCCTGCAGGTTCGCGCTGCCAGTGAATGGTGATGTCGTGGCCCTGGAGCTGCAGGCGCAGCTCGACGGCCGGCCAGTGGCTCGGCAGGCGCGGCGAAAGCGACAGCCGGCCCGGCTCCACCGCCAGACCCAGCAGCGTTTCAAGCCCCGCCCGGTACAGCCAGGCCGCCGAGCCGGTGTACCAGCTCCAGCCGCCCCGTCCCACATAGGGTTCGGCGCTGTAAACGTCGCCGGCGATCACATAGGGCTCCAGTTGATAGGCCGGACCACGCTCGGGATTCGCACTGCGGTGGGCCGGGCTCAGGTCCTCGAAGCTGCGCCAGGCGCCTTCCACGTCGCCGCTGTGCGCCTGCGCCATCAGCGCCCAGACGCCGGCATGCGAATACTGCCCGCCGTTCTCGCGCACGCCGGGCGGGTAAGCCTGGATGTAGCCGGGGTTGTTGACCGAGTCCCGAAATGGGGGGTCGAGCAGGCGCAGCAGGCCGGCTTTTTTATCGATCAGCTGGTTGTTCATGGCCAGCATGGCCGAGCGGGTGAAGACCGGCGTCGAGGCGCCCGACAGCCCGGCCCACGCCTGCGCAATCAGGTCGATGCGGCATTCGTCGTTGGCATTGGAGCCAAGCGGCGCGCCGTTGTCGAAAAAGGCGCGGCGGAACCAGGCGCCGTCCCATCCGGCGTCGTGCAGCGCGGTGACCCAGCCGGTGCGCGCTTCCCGCCAGCGCTGCGCGCGCGCCGTGTCGCCGCGCCGCGCAGCCACCGGCGCGAAGCCTTCGACGACGCTGCACAAAAACCAGCCCAGCCAGACCGACTCGCCATGCCCCTCATGGCCGACACGGTTCATGCCGTCGTTCCAGTCGCCGGTGCCCATCAGCGGCAGGCCGTGCGCGCCCACGGCCAGGCTGCGGTCGATGCTGCGGGCGCAGTGCTCATAGACGCTGGCCGACTGCTCGCTGGTCTGCGGTGCGTAATAGGCGTCTTCCGCGCCGTCGGGAATCGGCGGTCCGTCGATGAAGGCCACGTCCTGGTCCAGCAAACCGGTGTCGCCCGTGGCCTGCAGGTAATGGCTGCAGGCATAGGGCAGCCACAGCAGGTCGTCTGAAAAATGGGTGCGCACGCCTTCGCCACCGGGCGCGTGCCACCAGTGCTGCACGTCGCCTTCGGGAAACTGGCGCGAAGCACTGAGCACGATTTGCGCGCGCAGCCGCGCCGGGTCGGCCAGCGCCAGCGCCATCGAGTCCTGCAACTGATCGCGAAAGCCCGAGGCGCCGCCAGCCTGGTAGAAGCCCGCCTTGGACCACAGGCGGCAGACCACGGTCTGGTAAAGCAGCCAGTGGTTGATGAGGGCATCGAAACGGGCGTCGGGCGTCTTGACCTGCACCTTGCCGAGCAGGCCGGACCAGGCCGCCTTGACGCCGGCCAGGGCATCAGTGCAGGCCTGCGGCGTCCACCGGCCAGCCATCTGCTCGGCTTCAGGGCCATCGGTGGCATGGCCGAGGACGAAGCTGAATGCCAGTTCTTCGTTGCCGGCAAGCGAAAACTCGCTGGCCAGGCAGGCGCAGGGGTCGAAACCGGTGCCGCTTCGGCCAGCCAGGGTGGCGGGCAGGACCAGCCGGCCCACCGTGTCAAAAAATTCGCCCCGGTCGCACGTCCAGTGCACGCGGGTCGACGCGCCGGCCATGGCCAGGAACACCGTGTTGCCGCCATAGCCGTCCCGCGTTTCCTGTTGCCGGGCCATCACCGCCGGCTGTGCGGGAGCCTTCCAGGTTTCCAGCGTGCGTCGGCGGCCGCGCGCGTCACCCATCTGCCATTCAACCATGGCCACGGCGCGGATGCGCCTGCGCACGCCGCTGTCCAGCCGCACCTTGACCTGGACGACTTTCACGGCGGCCTGCATGTCCGCAAAGAAGGTGGTTTCCACCTGCAGTCCGTTTTGCACGCCCTGAAACACCGAATAACCCTGGCCATGGCGCACCCGCCAGCGGCTGTCGCTGGCTGCCAGCACCGAAGGCGCCAGGGGCAAAACCTGCCCGCTGTCGATGTCCTGCAGCAGCCAGTGCTCGAACGCCGGGTCGGCCACCGGGTCGTTTGACCAGGGCGTCAGCTGGTGCATGCGGCTGTTGCCGGCCCAGGTCATGCCGCTGCCGGTTTCGGACACCTGAAAGCCAAAGTCCGGATTGGCAATGACGTTGACCCAGGGGCGCGGCAGCGACTGGCCGCCCTGCAGGTCAAACCAGAATTCGCCGTTGGCCGGGTCGAACTCGCCGATCCCTTGCGGCACCGGTGCCACTACCGCAACGCCTGCGGACGGGTCGGTTTCAGGCCGGCCCGTGAGCAGCGTCCCGCCGGCCAGGCTGGCCTGCTGGGCTGGCCAGACGCCCGCGCGCAAGGCGGCTACCTGTGTTTCCAGTTCCCGTCCGTCTGCAGACAGAACCACCCGCGCGAGTCCTTTTAAGGCAGCTTTTTCGGCAGCCGAGGTTTCAGGGTCGCGCAGCAGGTGAAAGCTCGATGACAGCTCGGCGCCCTTGGGAAAGCTGTTCTGCACGTTCTGCATCAGGCGGTCACGCAGTGCCAGGATGTCACGCTGCAACGGCATGAGGTAAGAATTGGGTTCGCTGTTCAGCACCACCAGGTCAACGGCCAGGCCGCCAAACGTCCACCAGGGCTGGGCGCGCAGCAAGGCATCGACCATTGGCAGTCCGCTGGCCGCCTGGATGCGCACCAGCACGATGGGCTTGTCGCCCGAAATGCCAAACCGCCACAACTGGCGCTGGTCCAGCGGCCCGGCCACGGCATTCAGCCGGGGCGTGCTGTACATCAGGGCCGTCGTCAGGTCCTGGACCGACAGATGCTCTTCCGGTGTCAGGGTCAGGTCGCGCAGCCGGACCTGCGCCAATGTGGCCGCCATCTGGGTGGCGCGCACGATGTGCATGGGCTGCAGGTACTTGTCGATGCGTGCGATCAGTTCGTCTTCCGTTTGCGCCGCTGCCGTGGCAAAGGTCAGGCGGGCCACGGCACCGGGCGCCAGCCGCAGGGTCAGGCGCAGGCTGGCCACCGGGTCCAGGCCGTTGATCGGGTTGCCGTCGGCATCCATGGGTTGCTCCCCCAGGGCAGGCCGGTGCGGCGGCTGGTGGCGTCCGGCAAAAATCCGGCGGTCGGCAATGCAGTCGATCGACATCAGGTCGGCATCGGCTTCGGCCAGGAAATGCGCCACGGCCATTTGCGGGTCGCCATGCAGGCGCGGCATGCGCTTGAGCAGCAGGGCGCGCCATTGCGGCTCCCAGCGGGTCTGCACAAACAGGTTGGAAAACGCCGGATGCGCTTCGTCGGCCCGCGGGTCGGCCAGGACCGCCTCGAAGCACGACACCAGTTCCACAACGCGTTCGGTGCGGCCGGTGTTGTGCAGCTGCACGGTGCGCAGTTCGGTGTCGTCCTCGGGGCTGACCAGCACCGTGATGCTGGTGTTGAGGTTCTCGCCCTGCGCCTCGAACTGCACCCGGTCGGCCATGAATCGCGCCTGGTAGCGCCAGCCTGGCAGGGGGGCCGGCGCGGCGGTCAGCGAACCCGTGCCTTCCTGGCCACCCAGGTTCAGGTAGAAAAAGCAGCCCTGGCTGTCGCGCAGCAGGTCGTCGCGCCAGCGGCTGATGTTGCGGCCCTGCCAGCGGCTCACGCCCGCGCCGCTGGCGCGCAGGGCCACGTTGTAGCGCCCGTTGGACAGCAGGTGGGTCGGTTTCCAGCCAAGCTGCACCGGGTTGACGTCGCGTGAATGGAAGACCGGCGTGTTGCTCTGCGCATCGAGCGTGGGGGGCTGGCGCGGTCGGGCGGTTTCAATGATCTGGCGCGGCGTGCGTTCATGCAGCAGGGATTCGTGCGCGGCCACCTGCGGTTCGGCACAGAACCAGCGCCGGGGCGCATCCAGGCACAGCACATTGCACAGCGCCACCAGCGACATGCCCTGGTGGTGCGCCATGAAGGTCTGGACGATGCTGAAGGCCTGCCTGTCAGGCTGGTGCGAGGCGGTGAAGTCGAGCGCCTCGAACATCCCGAGTTCGCCGCGCGCGCCCAGCGCTTCGAGCCGCCGCAGGTTGGCCGCTGATGCGGCAGGCGCAAACAGCGTGGCCAGCACCGTGGCATAGGGCGCCACCACCCGGTCGGTCAACGGGGTGCGCCGCATCGCCAGGCGCGGAACGCCGAAGGGTGAGTACTGGTAGGCCAAGGAATGGTCCTGGGCGAAATAGGCCGACTCCGAAATGCCCCACGGCAGCAGTTGCTGCCGGCCGAATTCGCGCTGTGCGGCAATGGCCGAACGCGCCATGGTCTGCAGCAGTCCTTCTGCAGGCTCATGCATCAGCAAGGACGGCATCAGGTATTCAAACATCGAACCCGACCACGAAGCCAGTCCGGGCGCACCGCCGACCGACAGGAATGGCCGGCCCAGTGCGCTCCAGTGGCGCTTGGGAACGTCGCCCTTGGCAATCGCCAGAAAACTGGTGAGCCGCGACTCGGAGGCCAGCAAATCGTAATAGCTGGTGTCCAGTGCCTGTTCGTCAGCCCGCAGGCCGATATGGAACAGGCGGCGCTTGGGGTCGTACAGCCCCTTGAAATCCATGGCCTCGTACAGGCTGGTGCAGCGACTGGCCAGGCTGCACAACGCTGCCTGTGCCTGTCCGCCATCGCTCCCCTGCTTTTCGTCTTGCCGCGCCAGTTGCTGGCAGGCCTGGCCCACGGCCAGCAGCAGGCCGGCCAGGTTTCCGCTGTCAACCGACGACACATAGGCCGGCAAAAGGACCTGCAGCGTGCGCGTGTCGTACCAGTTGAGCAGGTGGCCGTTGTGCTTGGTGAGCTTGTCGATGCTGTCCAGCGAGGCCTGCAGGCGGCGGATGACCTCATGGGTCGTGATCCAGCCAAATTCGCGGGCGCAGCAGACGGACAGCAGGTACAGGCCGATGTTGGTCGGCGACGTGCGGTGCGCCACCGTCGGGTCAGGCACCAGTTGCAGGTTGTCAGGGGGCAGGTGGTTGTCTTCGGGCCCGACGCAGCGCTCGAAAAAGCGCCAGGTGTCTCGCGCCAGGGCCATCAGGTAGCGCTTGTCCGCAGCATACAGCGCATGCTCGGTGGTGGCCGGACGCGGCTGGCTGGCCCACCAGGCCGCGATGGGCGAGGCACCCCAGAAGAGAAACAGCAAGAGGCCGATCCACGGATGTGCTGCCCATGGCGCGGCCATGGCCAGACCAGCGCACAGCAGCGACGCTGCGGCATGCTGCTGAATGAACACAAAAAGTGCCTTGCGCGATGCCGATTGGGCCTGCGCTGCGGTGGTCCATTCCATCAGTCGGCGGCGGCTGACGCACATGCGCCAGACACTGCGCAGCGCCGCATCCACGAGCATCACCGACTGCGCCGGTATCTGGCTGAACTGCCAGGCGGCAGCGCCCAGGGTGGTGCGCAAATCGGCCCACCCGCGCTTGAAAAAGTGACGCCAGGCAATGCCGGCGTGGGTCGGCACCAGGCCTGCAAGCGCACCCAGCAGCGGCCCGGCCAGCAGTGCGGCAACGACTGCCATGAATGCATTGCCCAGGGGCAATGCACCCGTGAAGATCACCCAGACAAGCAGTGCGAAAGCGCCAGGAAAAACCAGCGAACGGCGCAGGTTGTCGAGCATTTTCCACACGCCCAGCGCATTGATGCCGTACAGCCGCGCCTGCCAGATCAACGGAATCAGTTGCCAGTCGCCGCGCGTCCAGCGGTGCTGCCGCGATGCGGCCACGCCGGCATGGTGAGGCGCATCCTCGACCATCACCACATCACTGACAAAGCCGCAGCGAGCGATGCTGCCTTCGAGCAGGTCGTGGCTCAGCACCGCTTCGTCGGGCAGGCGGCGGTCCAGCACCTCATGCAGTGCGTTGACATGCAGCAGTCCCTTGCCGCTGAAACTCCCGGTGCCAAAAAGGTCCTGGTAAACATCGGAAACGCCGCTGCTGTAGGGGTCGATGCCGCACTGGCCGGCAAACAGCCTGTGGTAAGGGGTGTCCGCCAAACGGCCAGGCAGGGGCGTCACCATGCGGGGCTGCAGGATGGCGTAGCCGCTCACCACGCGGTGCAGACGCGTGTCCACCCGCGGCGCATTCAGCGGGTGGGCGGCAATGGCGACCAGTTCACGCAGCGCGCCGGGCGGCAGGCCGGTGTCGCTGTCCAGGGTGACCACATAACGGATGCCTTCGGCCAGCCGCAAGGGCGACGCCAGCGGCAGGAACCCTTCCATGCTGCCCGTGACCAGCAGGCGCACCAGTTGCTCAAGCTTGCCGCGTTTGCGTTCCCAGCCCAGCCAGCGTTGCTGGGTTTCGCACCAGCTGCGTGGCCGGTGAATCAGCAAGAAGCGCGGCGGGCTGCCTTCGCCGGCCGGATAGCGGGCGTTCAGCGTTTCCAGTCCGGCCAGCGCATCTTGCAACAGCGCGGCATCGCCAGGCTGGCTGGCTTCGGTCGCATCGACCCAGTCGGTGAGCAGGGCAAACTGGGCTTCGTTCTCGCGATTGGCCAGCCAGTGAAACTCAAGCTGCTGCAGCAGTTCCTTGCTGGACTGTGTCGAGGTGAGCAAGGTCGGGATCACCACCAGCACCCGGTGTTCAGGCGGAATGCCGGATGCAAAACCAAGGCGCGGCAGGGGACGGACCTTCAGCGATTCGGCAATCAGGCGGTTGACAAAAGCGGATGCGGCTTCAAAAGCAGGACCGGCCAGCAGGACAAGCGCCACCACCGTCTGCCAGCGGTGCCAGTCCGCATGGCGCGTGGCCAGCAGCACCATCGTCAGCGTCACCAGGGTGATGCAGCCAATGTAAAGGCTCAGGCGCCATTTGCGCCAGTTCATTCGCTGCCGGGTGCGTTGCGATGGCATGCCAAGCTCGGCTTCAAGCCGGGCGCGGCCATCACCCATGAGGTAAAAGCCTGCCGTTCGCTCGGCGGCATCGGGCATCAGGTCGCCGGACACCGACAGGGCCGCCGCCACCACTGCCCGGGCCACTTCGTGCTCGGTTTTTTCGCTGTCCAGCGCCAGTTGCTCCATGGCCCGCGTGATCTGCTGGCGCGTGCTTTCGCTTTCCCCTGCAAAGCCAGGCAGTTCTTGCAGCACCTGCAGCGACTTGCTGACCGGCTCGATCAGTTCGACCCAGTCAATCTGGCCGATCACCCGCAGGGTGGTGATGATGTTGCCAACGGTCAGGTTGGAGGCGACCTGGGCGCTCTGGCTTTCCAGCATCAGGGCATGGCCGTCAGGGCAGTTCTTTTCGATCCAGCGCACCATGGCGGACGAATCGTCTGAAGTTTCGGTGGGCAGGCGCTGCCACAGCTGGGTCTGGTAGCTGCGCTGCACGCCGCGCTGGCGCATCAGGCTGTTGATGGTGTCCAGGTCTGCCTCGTCCAGCCCTTGTCCGCTGTCCCAGACCGCATGGGCCACTTCACGCGCCAGTTTGCTGCGCGCGATGTCATCGGCCATGCGGCGCAGGTTTTCCAGCAGCACGACCCGCAGCGTCGTTGGCAGGGCCCACAGTTCGCTCAGGCGCAATTCGCTGCAGCTCTGGTAGGCGTTCAGGAAAGCGGTGAACACTTCAGGGTTCAGCACGCTGTCGGTGTGCGCCACATATGCCCAGGCAATGCCGTACACGCGGGGCAGTCCCCGCAGCGGCGGCACGGCCAGCTTGGGGAGCCGGGCATAGAAGCGTCGCGGCACGCCTTCACGGATTTGCTGCAGTTGCGCTTCGATCAGCGGAAAATTGTCCAGCAGCCATTCCGCCGCCGGCGTGGCGTAGTGGCCGCTGTGCGAGGTCAGCGCAACATAGTCATAGGCAACGCGCAGCGCTGCCAGATTTTCCTCGACGCGTGGAAAGAAGGGGGCGTGGCGCAGCGACTGGGCATCGGTTTCCACAACCTGCGCCTGCGCCAGGGTGCACCCATGCTCCTCAAACCGCTGAATGCCAAACAGTTCGGCCCGGATGGGGGGTTCGGCAGGGGCTTCCTGCGACAGCAGGAGTTCTGTGGCGTGGGCGCTGAGTGTTCCGAGCCGTTCCAGGAATGCAGGATTCACCCTGTCAAGCCATGGTCAGCAGACCCAGGCCCACCAGAGCCAGACTGCACAGCACCAAGGCGACGCCCGTGGTCACCAGACGGGATGCCGTCATGGCGTGCAGGCTTTCAAGCCGGGTACGCAAGGCAAAAAACCGGCCTCTCGAACGCTGGCAATCCGTCATGTGCGAGGCAAGCGCCATGAAATCGCTTGACACCAACTCATTGCTCAGTGAAAGACGGCGGGCAGACTGTGCATGGGTAGGTGTCATGGTTCGGATCCTCTGGAAAATGGGTGCTTTGGACGCGTTGAAAACGCGAAGTTTTTGATATACCCCCAATGTTAGGACCCGGCAGCCTTCAGCACCATCAACGACAAACGGTTAGAAATGTAGGACTGTGCCGACACACCCTGTCAGCCAGTATTTCGCAGCCCTGCGGCAATCCCGTTGATCGAGATATGAATCCCGGTTTGCACCCGCTGGTCGGTCTGACCGTCGCGGTAGCGGCGCACCAGTTCGACCTGCAGGTGGTGCAGCGGATCGATGTACGGAAAGCGGTGGCGGATGGAGCGCTGCAACGCCGCGTTGCCGGCCAGCCGCTGCCGGTCGCCGGTGATCAGCGTCAGCGCCTGGGCGGTGCGGTGCCATTCGCCGTCGATGGCAGAAAATATCTTTTTACGCAGTTTGGAGTCGCCCACCAGTTCGGCATAGCGCGAAGCCAGCGCCAGGTCGCTCTTGGCCAGCACCATGTCCATGTTGCTCAGCAGGGTCCGAAAGAAAGGCCACTGCCGGTACATTTTTTTCAGCAACGCCAGTGCTTCCTTGCGGCTGTCCGGTGTGCCGCCCTGGTCCAGGAACTGCTCGATCGCGCTGCCAAAGCCGTACCAGCCGGGCAGGGTCAGCCGGCACTGGCCCCAGCTGAAACCCCAGGGAATGGCCCGCAGGTCTTCGATCTGCTGCGAGGGCTTGCGTGACGCCGGCCGTGAGCCGATGTTCAGTTCGGCAATCTCGCGGATTGGCGTGGCGCTGAAAAAATACTCGGTGAACCCCGGGGTGTCGTACACCAGCGCCCGGTAGGCGGCCATGCTGGCCAGCGACAACGTGTCGGCGGCCTGCAAAAAGGCTTGCGTGGCCGGCTTGGTCGGCTGCAGCAAAGTCGCCTCCAGCGTCGCGGCGACCAGCGTTTCCAGGTTGCGCCGGCCGATTTCCGGGTTCGCATACTTCGACCCGATGACCTCGCCCTGTTCGGTCAGGCGGATCTGGCCGCGCACCGTGCCGGGCGGCTGCGCCAGGATGGCCTGGTAGCTGGGGCCGCCGCCCCGGCCCACGGTGCCGCCCCGGCCATGGAACATCCGCAGCGTGATGCCGTGCGACACCGCCAGCTGGTCAAACAGCTCGACCAGCGCGATTTCGGCGCGGTACAGCTCCCAGTTGCTGGTGAAGATGCCGCCGTCCTTGTTGCTGTCGCTGTAGCCGAGCATGATGTCCTGCTCGGAGCCGCTGCGCTGCAGCAGCGCGGCGACGCCCGGCAGGGCATAGAACTCGCGCATGATGGGCGCGGCATTGCGCAGGTCTTCGATGGTTTCAAACAGCGGCACGACGATCAGGTCGCAGCGCGAGCCCGGCTTGTCCAGCGCATTCTCCAGCACGCCGTGCATCAGGCCGACTTCCTTTTGCAGCAGCAGCACTTCGAGCAGGTCGCTGGCTGTTTCGGTGTGGCTGATGATGTAGTGGCGAATCGCTTCCTTGCCAAAGCGGGCGCGCGCGCTCAGGGCGGCTTCGAAAATCGCCAGTTCGACGCGGGCCAGTTCCGAGTAAACATGGCCCAGCACGCGCAGCGGCCGGGCGTCGTTGAGCATCTTCAGCAGCAGTGCGCGCTTGGCCGCTTCGTTCAGGCTGGCGTAGCCGGCGTCGATGCGCGCCACGGCCAGCAGCTCGGCAATGACTTCTTCATGCTTGTCGGAGCTTTGGCGCAGATCGACCGTGGCCAGGTGAAAGCCGAACACCTCGACGGCGCGGATCAGCGGGTGCAGGCGCTGGGCCGTCAGGGCCTGGCCATGGTGGCCGACCAGCGAGGCCTGCAGCGTTCGCAGGTCGGCCAAGAACTCTTCGGCCGTGGCATAGGCGTTTTGCGGCGCCACCGCATGCCGCGCCGCCTCGCCGCCGGTCAGCGCCTTGAGCGTGGCCGCCAGCCGGGCATAAACACCGGTCAGCGCGCGCCGGTAGGGTTCGTCCTGGCGGTGCTCGCTGGTGTCGGGCGAACTTTGGGCCAACTGCTGCATCTCGGCGCTGCACTCGACCAGAATGGCCGACATCGACAACTCGCCGCCCAGCAGGTGCACCTCGGTCAGGTAGTGTCGCAGCGCCACGTCGGCCTGCCGGCGCAGCGCATAGTTCAGCGTGTCGGCGTTGACGTTCGGGTTGCCGTCGCGGTCGCCGCCGATCCACTGGCCCATGCGCAAAAAGCTGTGCACCGGCTGCATGCCGAGTTCGCGTTCCAGGCTGGCGTAGATTTTTGGAATCTCGCGCAAAAACGTCGCCTCGTAATAACTCAGCGCATTCTCGATTTCGTCGGCCACGGTCAGCTTGGACATGCGCAACAGGCGGGTTTGCCACAGCTGCATGACGCGGGCGCGCAGCTGCGCCTCGTTGGCGTCGAGCTCGCGCGGTGTGAGCGCATCCTTGGCGCTGCTGACGGCCAGCGCCAGAGCCTTGATGTTGTCGCGCGCCGTCAGCAGCTGGGCAATGCCGCGCTCGGCATCCAGAATGCTCTTGCGCTGCACCTCGGTCGGGTGGGCCGTCAGCACCGGCGAGACAAAGCTGCGCGCCAGGGTGTCCGAAATGGTCTTGGGGGCAATGCCGGCCCAGCGCAGCCGCGCCAGCGCCACGTCGATGCTGCCTTCCTGCGTGTCGCCGGCGCGTTCATGGATGGCGCGGCGGCGGATATGGTGGCGGTCTTCGGCCAGGTTGGCCAAGTGGCTGAAGTAGGTGAAGGCGCGGATCACGCTCACGGTCTGATCACCGCTCAGGTCTTTCAGCAGGGTCTTGAGCGCCTTGTCGGCTTCCTGGTCGGCATCGCGCCGGAAAGCCACTGACAGCGTGCGCACCTGCTCGATCAGCTCATACGCCGCCACACCCTCCTGGTCGCGGATCACGTCACCCAGAATGCGGCCCAACAGGCGGATGTCCTCGACCAGCGGGCGCTCGTTGGTCTTGGCGCGCACGGACGACGTGGCGGGCTTGACGGTTTCAACCACGGCAGCGGTGCTATCTGGCTTTACTTTTTTCGTGCGTGCGGAAGTTGGCATCCTGGCCCTTTGCGTCTGGTGGCGGGTGAAATGAGGAGAAAACCGCCCATGCTAGCATTCACTCCCTCTATAGATTACCAACAGGTTACCAGTGGCAGCAGCGCTTCAAACACCCCAAAAAACCCTCAAAGTGGTCATTGCCACGCGCGAAAGCCGCCTGGCCTTGTGGCAGGCCGAGCATGTCAAGGCGCTGCTGGAGTCGCGTCTGGGCTGGGAGGTCGAACTGCTGGGCATGACCACCCTGGGCGACCAGATCCTGGACCGCTCGCTCAGCAAGATTGGCGGCAAGGGCCTGTTTGTG
>JBBSRS010000020.1:0-14622 GCA_038242795.1 Burkholderiales bacterium | reverse complement strand
CAGCGTGGACAGGCGCGAGGACATGTTCAGGGCGTCAAGCTGCAGGCGACCTGCCAGCGCCAGCCGGCCCTGTGTCCAGCGGGCGTTGAGGCCCTGGGTCGAAGCCGCCAGCTGGCCTTGCGCCTGCACCGTGTTCCACGGTGTGCCCAGGCCGGAAAGCAGTGCCGCGGGCCATTGCGACTGGCTGTCGGAAAGTGTCAGCTGCGCGCCAGCCCAGCCTGCCGACCGGGCTTGCAGCTGCCAGGCCTGCTGCATGCAGCATTCGGCGTTGAGTTGAACGTCCAGGCCCGTCCAGGCCGGCCGGATGCGCCAGCGCAGCTGCCCGGGCAGGGCCACGGCGTCGAGGCTGCCTGCGCCCCCCGACAGCACGAGTTGCGCCGAGCCTTGCCAGAAACTGCCCCGGGGCGCAGCCAGCACGGCATGGCCGCCGCTGGCCTGCAGGACCAGCGCCGCCAGCCAGCGTGCCGGGGCAAACAGCACAAAGGCCAGCACCAGGCCGCCCAGGGCACCCGCCACTGCCCAGCGCCAGGGCGCTGTGGCAAAGGCAGGGCTGGCAGGGTGGGGTGTCGAATACGCCATGGTCTGGCTAGCGGGCCGGCAGGCCCATCACAAGCACGCCATTCCAGACCGGACCGCCTGGCGTCGAGGCACGCACCAGACGGGCCTCGATCAAGGCCGAGCGGGCATTCAGGCGCGCCTGCGCCAGCCACTCTGCCAGCGCCTCGGGGCTGGCGTCCTTGACAGTGATGTTGGCGCGATCGCCCGCCAGCACCACTTGGGTGCTGGCGCCCCGCGTCTGCTTGGTGGCGGCGGTCAGCGCGCGCACCGCCTCGTCAAAGCCCAGGGGCGGCTGCTTCTGCACGGCCTGCGCCTGCAACTGCATCGCCTGCATGGTCTGCAGCTGCGCGCCCAGCACCCTGGACTGGGTGTCGGCGGTGCGCAGCGTGACCAATGACGGCCCGACGCTGAATTGCCAGAGCAGGAAGGCCAGCACCAGCAGGCCGGCCAGACGGAGACCGTTTTTTTCGCGGCCCGGCAGCCCGGCCCAGCGCGCGCGCAGCGGCGCCAGGGTGCTGGTCACGCTCATGGAAAACGCTCCTCTTTCATCGTCAGGCCATCGGCCCCGGTGCCCAGGCGGTAACCGCGGGGCTGCAGCCGTGCCGCAGTGTCCGCCAATGCAGAAGCCGAGAGGGAGATTCCTTTGAGACGAAGTTCATTTGCTATGAATTCAACAGCAGTTGGCGCAGGCGCATCGGGCGCTGCAGCCTGAAAATGCCCCAGCATGGTTTCCATGTCGGCAGACGAGGCAACACCATTGCGGCGCTGCAGGTCGGACACCGCGCGGGCCATCTGCACCGGCGCATCGACGACCACGCGCACGTCCGGGAAGGTGGTGGTCAGCAGGTTGCGGATGGCGGCGCGCTGGGCGACCTGCGCGGACTGCTCTTTCCAGGCCCAGGCCTGAAGGCCCGCCAGGTTGGCCAGCACCAGGGCCAGGCTGGCCCAGCGGGCAGCGCGCCAGCGCGGCGCCCTGAACAGCGACGACACCATGGCCGACAGGTGCTTGCGGGTGCGCGTGCCCCGGGTGTAGAGCAGGTCGAACTGCGCCAGGTCCCAGTCCGACTGCGCCGCCGCCAGCCAGCGCTCGGGTGGTGTTTGCAGGCGCGCGGGACGGTTGAAAAAATGTTCTGCCAGTGCGGCAACGCCGGGTTCCGCCAGCACTTCGGCATCTTCCGGCCACGCCATCAGCGCGGCGCTGGCCACCGACAGCGGCAGCAGCGTCACGCCCTCTGGCCCGGTGCGCATCAGTTGGGGCTGGTCGGGCGTGCCGATGACATGCAGCGACGCGGGGGCATCGCCAGCAGGCGGCGTCAGTTCAGGGACGATGCGTGCGACCGGCCGGCCGGCCTGCGTCAGCAGGGCCAGCCAGGCATGCAGCCAGGCCTTTTCGCAGGTGGCGACCCACACGGGTTCGTCGGCGCGTGGCTTGGGCTCGATGGCGAAATGCAGCTGGCTGGTCTCGTCAAGCACGTTGTCTTCGAGCAGCCCGTCCAGCACGGCGCGCAGCCGCCCGGCATTGCCGTCCTGGAACAGGCCGCCCTTCAGCGCGCCACGCGGCAGGGCAAGACGGTGCCAGGACAAACGGCAGGCGGGCACCACCGCCACGATGTCCGCGTTGGCGGGCGCGGGCAACAGCGCTGCGGGCGCCTCGACGGCGCGCAAAACGGTGAACCCGTCATCGCTCAGAACGCCTTCGCAAAGCATGGCGGCAGTCGGAAGCGCCCGGGAAAGGGTGACGATCAGGGTAGTCATGCTTGAATTAAGGGGGCCATTGTAGGGGGGCCGTGTCAAGGCGCCTGAGCGCCCCGGTCGCGCCACAAGGTCTTGACCTCCAGCCCATCGCGCTGCACCACCGAATGTTCCTCGACCACCACCTGGTCCAGCCGCAGCCGCCCCTGGACCTCGAAGAAGCGTGAATTGACGCTGTGCTGCGCTTCATTCAGCGGCACGGCGTTCTGGCCGAGCAGCGCGGTCACGTCGGCCAGCGTTTTGAAGTGGTTGGCCTGGCGCATGTTCACCAGCCGCTGGGCCAGCCCCATTTCCAGTGAGGGAATGCAGGCCGCCATCACGGTGGCGCTGGCGGTGTTCAGGTTGACCGGGGTGCGCACCGGCAGCAGGGTGATGAAAGGCCGCAGGACGGCCAGGCTCGTCGGCGACAGGCCCAGCCAGACCAGCTGGTCGAGGCGCTGTGGCAGCAGGGGTGCCTGCGGGGCCGACGTGTTTTCAGGGCTGGCATCGAGTGCGAGCCGCAGGTTGTCCACCAGCACCTGCAGCTCTCCCGGGGGAAGCCCGAGCAATTCGAACAGCTTGGCAAAGGCTTTCACCGACGGCTCGGACACCTTGCCGGCGCTGTCCACCAGGTTGGTGACGTTCAGGCGCGACTGCAAATCGGTGATCAGGCCCGACAGGAAGGTTTGCGACGCGTTGGCCTCGTCGTCGGGGTCGGTTTTCTTGTCGGCCGCCAGAAAGGTGGACAGCCGGGCTTCTTCCAGCGGCACGGCCCAGGGTTCCGCGAGGTAGTCGGCGCCGCCCGAGCGGGCGTCCTCGCGCAGGATCAGGCGCGCCCAGTCGAGTGCGCCGGTCAGCAGCCAGAGCGACTGGACCCGCGCGCGCTCGGCGGCCTCGACTTCCACGCTGCGCCATTGCTGCCACAGCGCGCCGGCCGCCAGGCTGGCCACCAGCGCCACGGTCAGCATCGCCGTCAGCAGCGCGGCGCCCGCCTGGCGCGCCTGGCGTGCAGCCGTTGCTGCGCCGGAACATCCCAGGGGGTTCGCAGCCGGACTCATGATTTGGCGCCTGCCAGCGCCGGGCGCACCCAGTCGCGTGTGATCACCCCATTGATCGCTTCGCCATCGGGCAGGGTCAGCACCAGCCGGACGCCATCGGGCAGCGCCAGGTCGGTGTCCACAGGTTGTGGCGTGCTGCGAATTGACGCCACCGGCGCATTGGCGTTGTCGCTGGACAAGGGGTTGGTCCAGGCATTGCCGCGAAAGTAGAAAATCTGCCATTGCGCCAGCGGCGTGATGCGGACTTCGTCCCTTTTTTCGGCATCGCCCGCGTTTTGTGCCCACTGGGCGGCACGCTCCCAGGCGGTTTGCAAGGCGCCGCGGGAAAACTGTGGCGGCGACTGCCAGCGCAGCCACTGGTCGGTGCCGTTCACATTGCGGCGTGACCAGGCGACCACCAGCAGGCCGTCGCCCGGCCGGACGGTGCTGCGGCGAATGATCCGCAGTCCGCGCCCGTCCCAGTCCAGCGTCGGTGTGCGCGGCAGTTGCGCCAATGCGTCCAGGTCGGCCGACCATTGCGTGAGGCCGGCCTGCAGCGTGAGCACCGCATCGGCCCGCTGTTGGATCTGCGCCTGTGCCCGCACCATGCCGTCGAGCCCGCGCCAGCTCAGGCCGGCCATGATCGCCATCGCGACCAGGGCCACCAGCAGCTCGATCAGGGTGAAGCCGCGGGCGTGCGCGGGGCGTGGCACACCGCGTGAAGCAGCACGCAGCAGCGCCATGTTCAGTACCGCCCCACGATGGTCGACAGCGCAAGGATTCGGGTTGCACCGTTGAGAACCTGCGCTTCAACCCGCAGAAAGTTCGGATTGGGCGTGGGTTGCACCCACAAGCGCACGGCCAGGCTGCGTCCGGCCTGTTCGCAGGTGCTGGTGTTGTCGCCCACTGCCGGCATTTGCCGAGACAGCCGCACATTCACCAGTGCATTCTCAGCGCACAGGTGAGCCAGCAGCAGGTCGGACTGGCGTTCCGAATTGCGCGTCAGCGAGCCGGTGGCACGCACGCCAGCCGCCAGCGCGACCGCGACGATGCCCAACGCGACCAGCACCTCGATCAGCGTGAAGCCGCGAACGCCGAGGCTTTTGAAGCGGCTGCGTGGCATCACCTGCTGCCTTCGGCCACGACCGAAAAAGGCCGGATGCCGTCTGTCGCCAGAATCAGGCTGCGCGAAGGGTCAGAGGTGGACACCAAACGAATTTGCTGCGGCCCGACGACCGGTTCCGGTCCCAGCACCACGACATTGGCAACGGCTGCGCGCACATCCGGGCCGAGCCAGGTGGCAGGAAAATTGGTGTCTTTGGCCAAGCCTTCAAAAACAAAGCCAGTGGCGGTAGGGCGCCAGCGCACCGGGTTGCCGGTCATCCGCGACTGCGCCCGGGCCGCGTCAAGCAGCACTGCAAGCCGCTGCGCTTCGCGCTCCAGCGCCGTCCCCGACGTGTCGCGCAGCGCCAGCCCCACCCCCGCCGTGGCAATGGCCATGATGGCCACCACCATCAGCAATTCGATCAGCGTGAACCCGGCGTGTTGAATTCGCCGCAAAGGCGCACCGCGCGTCATAAGACCTTTGAAAAACGGCGAACCCACAAAGCGAGGCGTAGGGACGCATCGGCTCCAAACCCGCCGGGGCCGCGGAACTGGCTTTGCCAGGCCGCAGGCGCAGCGGCCCCCTCGGGGGGCAGCGAACCACACGCAGTGGGGAGCGTGGGGGCTATTTCAATCCCAGCTGCCAACATCCGCATTCTTGCCCTCGCCCCCGGGTTGCCCGTCGGCTCCAAAGGACATCACATCAATTTCTCCCTTGATGCCAGGGTTCAGGTACTGGTAGGGGCGGCCCCAAGGGTCGTTGGGCAGCTTGTCCACGTAGGATTTCCAGTTGGAGGGAATGGCCCCGGTGGTCGGCTTGGCCACCAGCGCCTGCAACCCCTGCTCGGCGGCAGGGTAGCGCTGGTTGTCCAGCCGGTACAGCTTGAGCGCCTGCATCAAATTGTTGACATCGGTTTTGGCGGCCGTGGCGCGCGCATCGTCAGCGCGGTCCAGGACGTTGGGCACCACCAGCGCGGCCAGCACGCCGATGATCACCAGCACCACCATCAGCTCGATCAGGGTGAAACCTGCGGAAAGGCGCTGCCGAAGGGAGGGGGAGTGAGGTCGTTGTGTAGTCATATGGTCGCTTCAATGATAATCCTGCCATGCAGACAGATGCCTTTCGCCTATGGTCTACCAGAATTGTGACATTTGCCATCGCCGCACTGGCAGCTGCCAGCGTGGTGTACTGGGGTCTGAAGGTCTGGGGCCTCTCCACACCGTCCGTGCCTTCCGCCGCGCTGGTTGAACCCATGCCTGCTGTCAGTTCGCAGGCCATTGCCCGGGCGCTGGGCGGCGGTATGGCGCCTGTTGTGACGGCGGCATCCGCAGCGCCTGCCGCCAGCCGATATAGCCTGATCGGCGTGGTGGCAGGACGCATTCGGGCCGGTGCTGCACTGATTTCGGTCGATGGCCAGGACGCCAAACCAGTCCGCGTGGGTAACCTGGTTGACAACGACATGGTGCTTGAATCGGTCAACGGCCGGCAGGCGGTATTGTCTTCAAGCACAGGCGGCACGGAAAAAATGACGCTCGAGATGCCCTTGCTCACGCAGTAGTGCTGCTATTTCAATAGCATTTGAACCTTACCCCATAGGATTTTCGGCGCAACAACGTACAAAACGGCCCAATGAGGGTTGTGCAATGCGGTTTTTTGGCTTTCTTGGCTTTTCTGGCTATTTTGTGAAATATTGCAACACGGTGCGGTGGTGGTTGCGTTACCCGGTTTACACCTAGCAATCATTAAGCGATGATTCTTTCTTTGACCTCGTATTGAACACCATGTCTGTTGCCGCGACCGTACTAAAGAATCCAGCCCTGACGGCGTTGCCCGGACTCGGCAGAGCCCTGGTGGCGGCCGGAAAGCTGGGCCAAAAGGCCGCAGAAGACATCTTTCTCAAGTCACAGGGCAGTCGAAGCAGTTTCATTGCCGAATTGACGGGCTCCGGATCGGTTTCGGCGTTTGACCTGGCGCACATCATGTCGACATCGTTTTCCGCACCCTTGGTGGACATGGATGCTGTCGACATGCAACGTTTGCCCAAGGACTTGCTCGATGCAAAAATCTGTCTGGCCTGCCGCATCGTGGTGCTTGGCAAGCGCAACAACCGGCTCATCATTGCAACCGCTGATCCGTCGGACCAGGGGGTGGCCGAAAAAATCAAGTTCTCCACCCAGCTCGGCGTCGACTGGATCATTGCCGAATACGACAAGCTGACCCGGCTGGTCGAGGCTTCCAGTGCCACGGCGTCGGAGGCCATTGAAAACATCGTTGGCGAGGAATTCGAGTTTGACGAAGAGCTTTCGGTGCCGGCTGTGCCGGAAAATGAAGCGAGCGTGTCGGAAGTCGAAGACGCGCCGATTGTCAAATTCCTGCACAAAATGCTGGTCGACGCCTTCAACATGCGTGCGTCCGACCTGCACTTCGAGCCTTTCGAGCATTCCTACCGGGTTCGATTTCGCGTTGACGGCGAGCTGCGTGAAATTTCCTCTCCACCGGTGGCCATCAAGGAAAAGCTGGCCGCGCGCATCAAGGTGATTTCCAAGCTGGACATTTCCGAGAAGCGCGTGCCGCAGGACGGCAAGATGAAGCTCAAGATCGGGCCTGACCGCGTGATCGACTTCCGGGTCAGCACCTTGCCGACCATGTTCGGCGAAAAAATTGTCATTCGTATCCTGGACCCCAGCAGCGCCAAGCTGGGGATTGACGCGCTCGGCTACGAGCCGGAAGAAAAAGCGAGGCTGCTCGAAGCGATCAAGCGGCCTTATGGCATGGTGCTGGTGACCGGGCCGACAGGCTCGGGGAAAACCGTCTCGCTCTACACCTGCCTGAACATCCTGAACACCGCCGGCGTGAATATTTCCACGGCTGAGGATCCGGCAGAGATCACCCTGCCGGGGGTCAACCAGGTGAGCATGAACGAAAAGGCCGGAATGACCTTTCCGGTGGCCCTGAAGGCCTTTTTGCGGCAGGACCCCGACATCATCATGGTCGGCGAAATCCGCGATGTCGAAACCGCCGACATCGCCATCAAGGCCGCACAAACCGGCCACCTGGTGCTGTCCACGCTGCACACCAACGATGCGCCCACGACCCTCACGCGCATGCGCAACATGGGCATTGCGCCTTTCAACATCGCCTCGAGCGTGATCCTGATCACCGCTCAGCGGCTGGCACGGCGTCTGTGCCCGCACTGCAAGACGGCGGTCGAGATTCCACGTGACGCCCTGCTGCAGGCTGGTTTCAAGGACGAGGAGGTCGATGGTTCCTGGAAGCCCTTTCATCCGGTGGGCTGCGCCAAGTGCAACAACGGCTACAAGGGCCGGCTGGGCATATACCAGGTCATGCCGATCTCCGAAGAAATCCAGCGTATCGTCCTGCGCGACGGCAGCGCCATGGAAATTGCGGACCAGGCCGAAGCCGAAGGTGTGCGCAGCCTGCGCCAGTCCGGTTTGTACAAAGTTAAACTGGGAATGACCTCCATGGAAGAGATATTGGGCTGCACCAATGCCTAGCCTGGTGCCTGGCATGGCCAGGACAATGGCACCGGACAACAGCGACAAGACGGCTCGAAAGCCGTCCCTACAACGATAAGGCTTTATGGCAACCGCATTGTCCAAAGATATCAAGGAATTTGTCTTCGAGTGGGAAGGCAAGGACCGGGGCGGCAAACAGGTTCGTGGCGAGGTCCGCGCTTCTGGCGAAAACCAGGTCAAGGTGTCGCTGCGCCGGCAGGGGGTGATGGCCACCAAGATCAAAAAACGCCGCATGCGTTCCGGCAAGGCCATCAAGCCGCGTGACATTGCCATCTTCACCCGCCAGCTGGCCACCATGATGAAGGCCGGCGTGCCGCTGCTGCAGTCTTTCGACATCGTGGGCCGCGGCAATCCCAATGGCAGCGTCACCAAGCTGCTGAACGATGTGCGCACCGATGTTGAAACCGGAACGTCGCTCAGTGGTGCTTTCCGCAAGTACCCGATGTACTTCAATGCCTTGTACTGCAACCTCGTCGAGGCCGGAGAGACCGCCGGTATTCTGGAGTCGCTGCTTGACCGCCTGGCGGTTTACATGGAAAAAACCGAAGCCATCAAGTCGAAAATAAAATCGGCACTGATGTATCCGGCTTCCGTGGTGGTGGTGGCTTTTGTGGTGGTGGCTGTGATCATGATTTTCGTGATCCCTGCGTTCAAGGAGGTGTTTTCATCCTTTGGCGCCGATCTGCCGGCGCCCACGCTGATCGTGATGGCCATCAGCGAGTTTTTTGTCGCGTACTGGTGGCTGATTTTTGGCGGTGTCGGTGGCGGCATCTATTTTTTCCTGCAGGCCTGGAAACGCAGCGAGAAAATGCAGAAGGTCATGGACCGCCTGCTGCTGAAAATGCCGGTGTTCGGCACCCTGATCGAAAAATCCGTCATTGCCCGCTGGACCCGCACCCTGTCCACCATGTTCGCCGCCGGCGTGCCGCTGGTTGAAGCGCTGGACTCGGTCGGCGGCGCATCGGGAAATTCGCTCTACGCCGACGCCACCGAGAAAATCCAGCAGGAAGTCTCGACCGGCACCAGCCTGACTGCGGCCATGGGCAATGCCAACCTGTTCCCGACGATGGTGCTGCAAATGTGCGCCATTGGCGAGGAGTCGGGCTCGGTGGACCACATGCTCGGCAAGGCGGCCGATTTTTATGAAGCCGAGGTCGATGAAATGGTGGCCGGCCTGTCCAGCCTGATGGAGCCCATCATCATCGTGTTTCTGGGAACCCTGATCGGCGGGATCGTGGTGTCCATGTACCTGCCGATCTTCAAGCTGGGTCAAGTCGTTTGATGCTGCTGGCAGCGGAGATGGGCACCGGATTCGTCGCGGCGCTCGCTGGTATCCTGGGTTTGCTCATTGGCAGCTTTCTCAATGTCGTCATCTACCGGGTTCCCCGGATGATGGAGCGTCAGTGGGCCGCCGAATGTGCCGAGTTGAACGGCGCGCCAGCGCAGCCCGCAGAAAAGTTCAACCTGCTGGCACCGCGTTCGCGCTGCTCCAGTTGCGGCCATGTGATCCGCTGGTACGAAAACATTCCGGTGCTCAGCTATGTTTTCCTTCGTGGCAAGTGCTCGGCTTGCGGCGCACTTTACGGTGTTCGCTATCCACTGGTCGAGGCCGTCACGGGCGCGCTGTTTTTCTTTTGCGCCTGGCGCTGGGGCTGGACGATGACGGCGCTGGCGTGGTGCGGGTTTTCTGCTGCGCTGCTGGCATTGGCCATGATTGACTGGGACACCACCCTGTTGCCCGACGACATCACCTTGCCCCTGCTGTGGGCGGGGCTGATCGCGGCAGCATTGCAGTGGAACCCGGCGGTCGATCTGCCATCGGCCCTGTGGGGTGGGGTGGCCGGCTATCTTTCACTGTGGGCGGTGTACTGGGCTTTCAAGCTGGCCACCGGCAAGGAGGGCATGGGCTATGGCGATTTCAAGCTGTTTGCCGCGCTCGGAGCCTGGTTTGGCTGGACAGCGCTGGTGCCCATGATCCTGATGGCGTCGGTGATTGGCGCGGCCGTTGGGATCGCAATGAAATTCTCCAGCGGCCTGCGCGAGGGCGGCTATGTGCCCTTTGGCCCTTTTCTGGCCGGGGCGGGCTTCACCGCCATGATTTTCGGCCCCCAGTCGATTCTTCGGTTCATTGGTTTGTAAGCCATGCATTCGTCGATTCAGCGCATCGGCCTGACGGGCGGCATTGGCAGCGGCAAAAGCACCGTGGCGCGCATTCTGGTGGCGTGTGGCGCCGCGTTGATCGATGCGGATGTGATTTCCCGCGAGCTGACAGCGCCTGGTGGCGCTGCCATCGGCGAACTGGCCAGGCAGTTCGGGCCGCACAGCATCACTTCAGAAGGCGCGATGGACCGTGAGCGCATGCGCCAGCTTGCGTTCAGCGACCCTGCCGTCAAAGGCCGGCTCGAAGCCATCATCCATCCGCTGGTCAGCCAGGAATCCACACGCCAGGCCAGAGCCGCCGTGCAGTCCGGGTGCACCTGCATCGTGTTCGACATTCCTTTGCTGGTGGAAGCGGGGCACTGGCGCCAGCAGCTCGACCGCGTGCTGGTGGTGGACTGCACAGAAGAAACGCAAATTGCCCGTGTCATCGCCAGAAACGCCTTGTCACGTGACATGGTCGTGAAAATCATCGCCGGCCAGGCCCGCCGGACGCAACGGCTGGCGGCAGCGGACGCGTGTATTTGTAACGAGGGTTTGTCGCTGCAGGCGCTGGAGCAGCAGGTGCGTGAGCTGGCGTCCTGCTTCGGGCTATGATGACAAAACATCTACTGAAGCCAGGAAAACAAGTTCCGTGATTCTTTACGAGCACCCCTTCAACGAACGCATACGCACCTATCTGCGGCTTGAGCACCTGTTTTTGCGCCTGGCCGAACTGGCGAAACGGGAAAGCCCGATTGACCATCACCACGCGCTGGCGACCATTTTCGAGATCATGGATGTCGGTGCCCGGGCAGACCTGAAAACCGATGTGCTCAAGGACATTGAAAAGCAGAAGCACCTGCTCAATGGCTACCGTGGCAACCCGGTCATCTCCGAGCAGGTGCTTGACGACATCACCGCCGAGCTTGACGCCTGTTTTTCCAGCATGAATGAACTTTCAGGCAAGGTCGGCCAGTCACTCACTGAAAACGACTGGCTCATGAGCATTCGCAGCCGCGGCGGCATTCCTGGCGGCACCTGCGAATTCGACTTGCCGGCCTACCACGCCTGGCAGCATCTTGGGGCCAACGTTCGCCAGCACGACCTGCAACGCTGGGTGTCGCCATTGGTGCCGCTGGCTGAATCACTGAACCTGCTGCTCAGACTGGTGCGCGATTCGGGCGCGCCGCAAAAGGTGATCGCGCCAGCCGGCCAGTACCAGCAAATGCTGCCGCAGGGACGCACTTTTCAGCTGTTGCGGCTGCGGCTGCGTTCGGGCGTGGCGGTGATTCCTGAAATCAGCTGCAACCGCCTGATGGTGTCGGTGCGTTTCATGTCGCATGACAACGACGGTCGCCAGCAGGCGAGCAACGAGGAAACCGTGTTTGACCTGACACTGTGTACCTGAGCGCGGCCAGACCAGACCGAAAGCGCATGGTGTCCTTCATCCTCACCCGAACTTCCTTCTCCACATGAAAAAAGACCCTTCCCCTGTGCGGCAGGTGGTATGTCCCAATTGCGGCGGTCCCAGTGTTTATGCGCCCACCAACCCTTTTCGTCCCTTTTGCAGCGAACGCTGCAAAAACGTCGACCTGGGCGCCTGGGCAAGCGAAGATTTTCGCCTGCCCGCCGACACGCCGCCCGATGACGCCCTCTACGGCGACCCGAAACTGCATTAAGACCGGACCTCGCGCTTCAAATCTGGCGAAAATGGCATTTCGTCGTTAACAATTTGAAACAGACGCAAAACAGGGAGATAAAAATGAAAAAAATCGCAGTCAAGCCGTTCTGGGCCGCCATGTGCCTGGCTTTCATGGTGATCGGCAGCGCGCATGCCGGTACACCATCGGCAGCTGTCGGTGACAAGCCGGCAGCGCCTGCCAAAAAGAAAAAAGCAGGTGCCAGCGGCCAGGTCCGGTTCCTGCCGGGGTCTGCCGAAATGCCCAGGGAACGAAGCAGCCGCCTGAAGCGCGAGTGCCAGGGTCAGGTCAACGCCGGCGCCTGCGCGGGTTACACGCGCTGAAGCAGAAACGAAAACGCCCGCGGCGCGGGCGTTGCAGGCTGGGGTAGCTTGTTTCAGTCCTTCGGGGCACCCAGCATTTCCTGAAGTTCCCCGTTCTCGTACATCTCCATCATGATGTCGGAGCCGCCCACAAACTCGCCCTTGACATACAACTGGGGAATGGTCGGCCAGTTGCTGTAGGTCTTGATGCCATTGCGGATGCCTTCGTCTTCCAGCACATTCACGGTGGCCGGCTTGGTCACGCCGCACGCCTTGAGCACCTGGATGGCGCGTCCGGAAAATCCGCACATCGGAAACTGGGATGTGCCCTTCATGAAAAGCACCACGTCGCTGGATTTGACGATCTGCTCAATGCGCTGCTGGGTCGGGTCGGTGGAACTCATGTTGAAATCCTTCAGGTGAAAAGGCCTTGCCAGGCCAGAGGTCGGTAACCGGCAATGGGGGCCGGGGCGTTGAATGCATGTCCCTTGAATGCAGCATTACAAAATTGGATTATCGCTGTCTGCCAGATGCCGCGCACTCGTCAGGGATTGTTTGTCATGCGGGCCATTGACCGCCGGAGCACCGCGCGATGCCTGCCAGGTCCTGGCGGCTCTGCACCTGCAAAAATCCTTGCCGCCCCAGCAACCCGCGAACGTGTTCAGCCTGGTTGTACCCATGCTCCAGCAGCAGCCAGCCGCCAGGCAGGAGGTGACCCGGCGCCTGCTGGATGATGTGCCGGATGTCGTCCAGGCCGTCCACACCAGCGGTCAGCGCCTGCAGCGGTTCATGCACCAGTGCTGCCAGGTGCGGGTCGGCGCTGGCAATGTAGGGCGGATTGCTGGCGATCAGGTGAAAGCGATCCTGCACTTCCTGCAGCCAGAAGCTTTCAATAAACGCCACATCCACGCCCAGCCGCCGTGCGTTTTCACGGGCGACATTCAGCGCGTTGGCGCTCGCATCGACCGCCGTGACCTGTGCTTCGCTGTTTGTCGCCTTCAGGCTGTGCGCAATCGCCAGGGCAATCGCGCCGCTGCCCGTCCCCAGGTCCAGAACCTTCAGAGGCGGGGCCAGGGCCTCCAGGTTCAGCACCGCCAGCGACCATTCCACCAGTGTTTCGGTATCGGGCCGGGGCACCAGCACCCGCGGGTCGACCTGCAGCGACAGGCTAAAAAATTCCTTGTAGCCGACGATATAGGCCAGCGGTTCGCCCCTGGCCCGGCGCAGGCTCATTGCGTGAAACAAGCTGACCACGTCTGGCGCGAGTTCGTCGGTGTCGTGCGCCACGAGCCAGGACCTGTCGCTGGCTGGTTTGCCAAGCGCGTACAGCAGCAACAATTGCGCGTCCAGCCGGTCTATTCCAAGGCGTTGGGCTGCTGCCAGGGCTTGCGTGCAGTTGAATGGATTCACAGGCTTGCTTTGAATTGCTATATAAAGAGTAGCTTCTTGCGCCCGTCCCTGTTGCGCAAAGCGGCTATTTTTCTTAAAAACACAAGAATTTCCTGATCAACCGCCGTTGCTGGCCGTTTCCAGCTCGTTCAATTGCTCGGCGCCGCGCGCCACCTGCAGCGCCGTCACCACGTCGTCCAGGTCGCCTTCCATGATGCTCAAGAGCTTGTACAGCGTCAGGTTGATGCGGTGGTCGGTCAGCCGGCCCTGCGGGAAGTTGTAGGTGCGGATGCGGTCGCTGCGGTCGCCGCTGCCAATCAGGCCCTTGCGCTCGGCGGCGTCCTTGGCGGCCTGCGCCGAGCGGTCTTTCTCAACGATGCGCGCGGTCAGCACCTTCATTGCCTGGGCCTTGTTGCCGTGCTGGCTGCGGCCTTCCTGGCATTCGGCGACGATGCCGGTCGGGATATGCGTGATGCGCACCGCCGAATCGGTCTTGTTGATGTGCTGGCCGCCGGCACCGCTGGCGCGGTAGGTGTCGATGCGCAAATCAGCCGGGTTGATCTGGATGGCAACCGTTTCGTCCGGCTCTGCCAGCACCGCCACGGTGCAGGCGCTGGTGTGAATGCGGCCCTGGGTTTCGGTCGCCGGTACGCGCTGCACGCGGTGGCCGCCCGACTCGAAGCGCAGCTTGCCGTACACGCCCACGCCCAGAATGTCCGGCGGGCCGTCGATGCGCAGCACCACTTCCTTGTAGCCACCCAGTTCACTCGGCGACTCGCTGATGACCTCGACCTGCCAGCGCTTGCGCTCGGCAAAGCGGGTGTACAGGCGGAACAGGTCAGCCGCAAACAGCGCTGACTCGTCGCCGCCGGCACCGGCGCGGATTTCGACGAACGCCGCACGCTTGTCGTCCGGGTCTTTCGGAATCAGCATCAGCTGCAGCGCTTCGTCGATGTGGGCAATGTCGGTTTTCGCGGCGTCGATTTCTTCCTCGGCCATCGCTGCCATGTCGGGGTCGTTTTTAGCCTCTGCCAGCATCGCCTCGGCGCCGGCCTGATCGGCTTCACGGCGGGTGAGGCGGTTGTATTGCTCGGCCACCACGCTGGCCTCGGCATGTTCACGGGT
>JBBSRS010000019.1:0-14861 GCA_038242795.1 Burkholderiales bacterium | reverse complement strand
TGCCCGGGACCCGATTTTCCGCGTCACGCCGCCTCAGCGCCCAGGGTGAAATAGAACGTGGCGCCTTCTCCTTGCACCGAATCGGCCCAGACCCTGCCGCCATGGCGCGCAACGATGCGCTGCACCGTCGCCAGGCCGATCCCGGTGCCGGCAAATTCAGCGGCGGTGTGCAGGCGCTGGAAAGCGCCGAACAGCTTTTCGACATACGCCATGTCAAAGCCGGCGCCATTGTCACGGACGAAATACACAGTCTCGCCGGCAGCGTCAAGCATGTGGCCCAGCGTGATGCAGGTGCAGTCCTTGCGGGCGCTGAATTTCCAGGCATTGCCGAGCAGGTTGTCCAGCACCTGCCGCAGCAGGCGCGCGTCGCCCTGCACCACCAGGCCGGGCTGGACCTCCAGGCGGCACACCCGGTCCGGTTCACGCTCTTGCAGCGCGGACAGCAGCGTTTGGGCGGTGGCGCTCAGGTCCACGGTTTGCCAGGCCAGGCTGGAGCGGGACACCTGGGCCAGCGACAGCATGGCATCGATCAGTTCACCCATCTGCCCGACGCCAGCGCGGATGCGCGCCAGGTAATGCTGGCTGCGCTCGGTCATTGGCGTTGCATCCTGGCCGGTGATCGACTTGGCCAGCAGGCTGCTGAAGCCGTTGATGCTGCTCAGCGGGCTGCGCAAGTCATGCGAGACCGAATAGGAAAACGCCTCCAGCTGCTCGTTGGCAAACTTCAGCTGCGCCGTGCGCTGCTGCACCCGGTCTTCAAGACTGGCATTGAGCAGCAGGATGTCTTCACGCGCCTGGCGGCGCTCGCGAATGTCGGTGTTGACGATCATCACGCCGTTGACCTGTCCGCTGACATCGCGCACCACGGTCCCGCGCATCTCGACATACACCGGCGTGCCGTCGCGGGCGACCTGTTCCACCTCGCCCGTCCAGTCGCCCTCGGCCGCCTTGATCTGCTCAATGGCCGCCGTCAGAACCCGCGGGTCACGGTACATCAGCGTCTGCAGGGTCTGGCCCAGCACCTGCTCCCTTGGCCAGCCGTAGAGGCGCTCCGCGCCTTTGCTCCAAAGACGGATGCTCATGTCCAGGTTGCGCACCACGATGGCGCCAGGGGCCAGGTCGATCAGCGAAGCCTGCTCATGCAACCGCGCCGCGACTGTGCGCTGCTCCAGCCGGGTACGCAGGCTGACGATGCCAAAGGCCAGGTTGTCGGCCAGCTCCTGCAAAAGCTGCACTTCTCCGGAAGTAAACCGCTGAAGCTCGCCGGCGTACAGGCAGAGCACGCCAAAACTGTGTTGTTCGTTGCACAAAGGCAATGCGAGGGTGCTGCAATACCCCCGCTCCACCGCCGCCGCGCGCCAGTGAAACCCGCTGTCCAGCTGGCTGACATCGTCGGTTTGCTGCGGCAAGCCAGTGCGAATGGCCCGGCCCGCCGGCCCGCGACCTTCCGGAAGATCGTCGCGCCAGTACAGCTTGATGGCGTTCAGGTAGCCCTGCTCGGCGCCCGCATGGGCCGCCGGCTGGATGGTTTTTTCGGGGTCATCGTTCGCAAAGCCCACCCAGGCCATGCGGTAGCCGCCCACCTCCACGGCCACGCGGCACACCTCGGCCAGCAAGGCGGCTTCGTCATGAATCCGGTTAATGGCAATGCCTGAACGGCTCAGCATCTCCAAAGCCCGGTGGGTGGCAGCCAGCGCCATCTCGGCCAGCTTGCTGTCGGTGATGTCGCGTACCGTGCCCACCACGCGCTCAAGTTCGCCGGCATCGTTGAATACCGGATAAGCGCGATCGCGCAGCCAGCGGATGCGGCCATCCGGTGGTCGAATGCGGTATTCCACGCTCGAATTTTTACCCGACTGGTTGCGCGCACTGGCCAGCGCCAGCACCGGAAGGTCTTCTGGCAGCACGGCATCGACGTGGGAGCCCGGCTCGTTGTACAGGCTCTCGCAGCTCCGGCCCCAGACTTTTTCATAACCCGGGCTGACATAGCGCACCCGGCCCTGGCGGGCATCGATGTTGTAGAAAACGTCCTCGATGTTTTCGGCCAGTTCGCGAAAGCGCGCCTCGCTGCCGATCAAGGCTTCTTCGGCGCGTGCGCGCTCCAGCGCCAGCCGCGCCAGCCGGAGGGCCGCGCCGATCAGCAGCTGGTCGGCAGGCTGCGGTCTGCCGGGCGTGCGGCGGTAAATGGCAAAAGTGGCCAGGACTTCACCGTTGGATGCCACCACTGGCGTGCTCCAGCAGGCCAGCAGGCCGTGGGTGGCCAGCAATTCCCGGAAACCCTGCATCAGCGGGTCGTGCCGGACATCCTCAACGATGACGCTTTCGCGGCGAAAGGCGGCGGTTCCACAGGCGCCGGTGCCTTCGGCGACCCTCAGGCCGTCAATGGCCTGGACGAAGGCTGGCGGCAGGCTGGGCGCAATGGCCTGACACAGTTGCTCGCCCTGCGTCATCAGCATGGAGCACAGGCTGTCCTGTGCGCTGCTTTCGATCAGCCGCAGGATGGCCTCGATCGACTCGCGCACCGGTGCGCCGCCGGCGATCAGCACCAGCACTTTTTCCTGTGCCAGGGAAAAGCTTTCTGCCGCCCGCATGTCAGTGACATCGACGAACACCGCCAAGGCGCCAAGCTGCCGGCCGTTGGCGCCCAGCAGGGGGCGGGCGTTTATCTGCAGGGTGCGGTCATGGGCATTCGGCACTGAAAAAATCAGGTCGCAGTTGTCGATGCTGGCACCCGCCAGCGCCTGCAGCAGCGGGCTGTCCGCGTGCAGGCCGCCTCCACCGAATGCCATGAGGGTGCTGACGTGGCGCCACTCGCTGAACAGGGTGTCTTCGCCGGGCGCCGGAAAAAGTTTGCGCGCGGTCTGGTTGAACAGCAGGAAACGGTCCTGGGTGTCGATGGCGATCACGCCTTCGCTCATGCTGTTGAGGATCAGGTCGAGCATGGCGCGCTCGGCGTCGGCCTGTTGCAGGGCGGTATCCAGTTCGCTGCGTTGCGCCTGCAGCGAGGCAGCCATGCGGTTGAAGGCCAGCGCAAGCTGGCCGATCTCGTTCTGGGACGATCGCTCCAGGCTGACCCGCGCCAGAAAGTTGCCGCGGGCAATTTCGTTGGCTTCCTTCAAGATGGCATTGGCAGGGTTGACCACCAGGCGCCGGCCCATCGCCCAGGCGCAGGCCATGCCCAGGGCGGTCATGGCCAGCAGGGCAGCCAGATCGGCCATCAACAGCGTGTGCGGCGTGGCCACCAGGATGGCACGCGGCACGCTGATGGCCACGAACAGTCCACCGCCCGATCCATCGACGGGTGCGTAGGCGTAGACCTGCTCAAGGCCGCTGCCATCGGTCGCCTGGCCCACCCCAGGCTGCCCCAACCGGGCTGCGCCCAGCACCACCGGGTCCTGCTCCCGGCTGCCGGCCAGACCGGCCGCCGGATGGGATGCCAGGACAATGCCGTGGCGGTCGAGCACCCGCAGCTGCGCGCCTTCCAGGATTTTTTCTGCCGCCAAAACTTCGGCAAACCTGGCAACGTCCACGGCGGCAAAGGCGACGCCGTTGAGAACGCCTTCGGCGCCGTACACCGGCATGCCGAACGCGAGGCCAGGCCGTCCGGTCGACCGGGAAACGGCATAGTCGCCCACTGAAAATGCCCGCTGTTCACGCGCCAGGGAAAAGAAGCTGCGGTCGCCTATGTAGAGATCGTCACCCCGACTGGCCGCATGGCAGGACAGACTGCCGTTCAGGTCCACCACGCCCAGGTTGGCGTACGCCATGTCCTGCATCTGCAGGTTTTTCAGGTACTGCACGCACAGGCGGTTTCGGGTGTCCTTGATGGAAGGGCCGCTGGCAATGTCGCCAAGCAGCTGGGCGGCGCGCTCCACCAGGCGCTGCTGGTGCGCCGCCGCCAGCAGCGCCTCGGACTGCAGTCCGGCCTGGGCCAGCGCCAGCACGTTCTGCTGGTTTTTTGCAGCCGACCAGGCAAACAGGCCAAACACCGGCAGCAGCGCCGCCAGCACCAGCACGACCAGTCGGGAACGAAGACCGAGCCAGCTCAACATCGGGAATTTCCGTGAAGCGTCAATGAGGGAATGCGAAACGCGATGCGGGCCCGGGGTGGGTCGAATGCCTGCAGGCGACGCGGGATGGGGTCCGGCAGAAAGGCGTTCGGGGCCTACTGCTTGCGCTGCACAAACAGGTTGCGCTTGGCGTCTTCAGGGTAGGCAAAGGTGACTGCGCCGTTCCTGACCATTCCCATCACCAGCATGTTTTGCGTCGTCGCGTCCTTGTCCTGCTTGCTGAAGGGCTGCTCGTAGGTGGCGGTGACACCGTAGTAGGTGCGGCCGCGGCTTTCCAGCGCCGCCTTGATGGCGGGGCCGGTGAGCTTGCCGTCTCGAATGCCGAACAGCGAATAGACCAGCACGTACACCGCGTCATAGCCCTGCGCGGCAGCCATCGGGACCGGAATTTTCTTGACCTTGTACTTGCGCGCATAGCCGGTCAGGAACGCTGCCCGGCGCTCGTTGCTGGGTTCGGCAATGAAGGTCTGGGCCATCAGCGCGCCCTCGGCGGCTTCCTTGGCCCCGTCGATGAAAAAGGGAAACGACAGGGTCCAGCCGCCGACCTGCGGCACCTTCCAGCCCAGCGACTGGCGCCCACGGGCGATCACCGCGTTCTCCGGGCCGACGGTGTAGCTGAAGACCACGTTGGCACCGGCCGCCCCGGCCGCCTTGAGTTCTTCGCCCAGGTCCTTCACGCCCAGCGCAAACCGGGCGACATGCACCGGCCTGAGTTGCCTGGCCGCCAGCGCGGCCTCGACGTCCTTCAGGCCGGCCTCGCCGTAGCCGGTGGTGTCGGCAAAGATGGCCACCTTGTCCCAGCCGCGCTTGACGATGTCCTCGACCACGAAGGGCGCCTGGATGGCGTCGCTGGGCGAGGTGCGGAAGATGTAGCTGTCGGGGGCGGGGTATTTGGCGGTGAGCGGCTTGCCGGTGGCGCACGGAATGATCAGCGGCAGCTGGCTTGTCTGGTACACCTCCAGCGACTTGGCGGCCACGCCGGTGTTGCAAAAGCCGATGGTGGCCACGACCTTTTCGGCCACCAGTTCCTGCGACAGCTTCAGTCCGGTGTCGGGGTTGGCCTGGTCGTCCTTGCGCACGATCTCGATTTTTCGGCCGAGGTAGCCGCCGACGGCATTGATTTCATCGACCGCCTGCAAAATGCCGTTGAGCATCGGCACGCCGAAGTCCGCCGACCCGCCGGTGAACGGGCCAATGACGCCGATCTTCAGGGTGCTGGGGGATGCGCCCTGCGCGCCTGCCATCGGAAGAGTCTGCGCGCGGGCAGGCATTGACATCGTCAACACGGCCGCAAGGGCTGCGGCGATTCCGGTCGCGGCACGCAAGCCGGTGGAGCGCAAAGAAAGCATGGAATATCTCCTGGGGTACCCGAGTATATGAAACAACGTGTACAAAATACCGAATTTTTAGCGCGTCCTGAAAGCCGGGGCTTGCCAGAACCAGCTTCGGATTGCCCACCGTTTCGACCGGATGCACCAAAACTCAGGCAGCCAGCGCCACTTCAGCCGACTGCGTCAGCGCGCTGGTCAGGGCGTCCAGCACTTCGGACTCCAGGTTCCAGCAATGCCAGTAAAGCTGGATTCGCAGCACGCAGGAAGGCGCCAGGTTGACCAGCAGGCCCTGATCCAGAAGCGGCTGCGCCAGCAGGCGCGGCAGCACGCTCACACCCCAGCCGGCCAGCACGGCGCGCACCTGGCCTTCGGACGAAGGCACGAACAGCTGGTTCAGCATGACGCGCTTCAAGCCAAAGGCCTGGCCGACAAACTCACTCTGCATGTCGTCCTTGCGGTTGAAGGCGACAAAGGCAATCTCGCGAAAGTTGTGCGCTGTCAGCGTTTCGCCGCCCAGCCGCTCCAGCGACAGCGCCGGCGTGGCGACGGCCACATACTCCATCGCGCCGAGCGGCACCACCTTGCAGCCGCGCAATGCCTGCTTGAGCGTGGTGACGCAGCCCAGCACCTGGCCCTGGCGCAGCCATTCATGGGTGAAGTCCTGGTCGTCGGTGACGATTTCCATCGGCAGGCCCGACTGCGCCAGCCCGGTCAGCGCCGGCAGCGCCCAGGTGGCGATGCTGTCGGCATTGATGGCAATCGAGATGCGCTCCTCCTCGCGCGCGCCGCGCAGCGAACTGGGCGCGAGTTCCTTCAGGTCGCGCTCCAGGTCGGCGCGCAGCAGGCGCAGCATGCGCGTGTGCTTGAGCAGCAACTGCCCGGCCGAGGTGGCCTTGAGCGGCCGGCTGCGCACGATCAGCACCGTGCCCACCTGGGCTTCGAGCGCGCGCAGCCGCTGCGACACCGCCGACTGGGTGATCGAAAGGCGGCGCGCGGCGCGTTCAAAGCCGCCTTCCTCCACGATGGCCGCCAGGCATTCCAGCGCGTCCGGGTCAAAAGTGCTCATGGGAGGGCTTTCAGTATTAGTGGGACTGATGATTTAGCTGACAGTTTAATTTGACTGTTATAAGTCGCCAAGCTCTTGCACACTGGCGCTTTGCACAAGGGGAACGGCATGGAAGTTGTGGTTTTGGGCGCCGGCATCATCGGCGTGAGCACGGCCTGGCACCTGCTGCAGCGCGGGCATGACGTCACCGTGGTCGACCGGCAGGCGGACGCCGCGCTGGAAACCAGCTTTGCCAATGCCGCGCAGATTTCCGTCAGTTACTGCGAACCCTGGGCCAACCGCGACGCGCCGCTGAAGGCGCTGAAATGGATGTTCCGAGACGATGCGCCGCTGCTGTTCCGGCCGCGCATGCCGTTGGGCGAAGGCTGGCAGCAGTGGCGCTGGGGCCTGCAGTTCCTGGCGCAGTGCAACGATGCCGCCTTCGAGCGCAATGTGCAGCAGCTCGTCGCCCTGGGCGCGTACAGCCATGCGGCACTCAAGGACGTGGTGCAGGCCACCGGCATCGACTACCACCGGCTGGAGCGCGGCATCGCGCACTACTACACCGAGCAGAAATCGTTCGACACCGCCGGCGACGCCGCCGCGCTGATGCGCAAGTACGGCGTGGCGCGCCAAGTCGTGAGCACCGCTGAATTGCTGAAGATCGAGCCGGCCCTGAGCCAGTTTGCCGACCAGATCGTCGGCGGCACCTACACCGCCAGCGACGAAAGCGGCGACGCCCGCGTGTTCACCCAGTCGCTGGCCCGGCGCTGCGCCGAACGCGGCGTGAATTTTTTGTACCACCATGACGTGCTGCGGCTGGAAAAAGCCGGCAATGCGATCGAATCCGTAGCTGTGCGCGCCCGCCCATCAAGCGCCAGCGGCATAAAAGATGCCAAATTGACGCAGCTGAAGGCCGATGCGGTGGTGGTGGCCTGCGGCTCCTACAGCGCCCCGCTGCTGCGCAGCGTGGGCGTAGACCTGCCGATCTACCCGGGCAAGGGTTACAGCGCCACCTTCAGGCTGCTCAAGCCCGAGCGGGCGCCTTTTGTCAGCACCATCGACGACGAGGTCAAGTGCGCCATCAGCCGCCTGGGCAACGAGTTGCGCGTGGCCGGAACCATCGAGGTCGGCAGCTACGACCTGTCGCTCGACACGCCTCTGGCCAAGGCCAGGTGCCGCATGCTGGCCCGGCGCATCGAAAAAGTGTTTCCCGGCGTCTGCGACACGCGGCTGGAAGAAGAAGGCGGACAGCCCAACTTCTGGACCGGCCTGCGTCCGGCCACGCCGACCAACATTCCCTACATCGGCAAAACCAGCGTTGACCGCCTTTGGGTGAACGCTGGCCACGGCACGCTGGGCTGGACGCATGGCGCGGGCTCCGGCAAGGCCATGGCCGAGCTGATCAGCGGTGAAACGCCGGCCATGGCTTTTGGCTTCTACGGCTACGACCAGGGCCGCCGACAGGCCGGGTTGTCTGCCGCCTGAGCCCATTTTTTCGCTTTCGGTTGACCGATGGCCCTGGCCGCACCTGCCGGGTCACCTTTTCCTACAGGCACTGCTTTTTCAGGCTGACAGCCGGGAGGCCGCAAATCGGCGACAGTGACAAGATGACCACCCAAAAATCCAGCACGTCACCTGACAACACCCCAGACCAGCCTGCTGCCGGCAAGGGCATGCCCGCCAAGGACCCGCAAGCGCAAGCCCCCATGGTCGGCAAACAGCCCGACCTGAAGGACGGCTCGGCCGGGACCCAGCTGGAATTGCCCAGCGACCGCGACCAGGCGCAAGACATGACCAACAGCCAGCCCAGCGCGCACATCGCGCAGGCGGCCAAGGATGTCAAGGACGGCAAGAAGGACACCAGCAAGGCGCCTGAGATGGACGCGGCCTACAAAAAATTGTGAAGGGGGCATGGCGTTCAAGCCTGTAGCCCGGCTGCCCGGCAGACGGGGAATTTTTGAGCACCGGGCAGGCTGTTTTCCTCAAATGAAATTTGTTGCTTGAAAAATGGCTTTCCCGCAATCGGTGCAAAGGTTTTCAGCTATTTATTTCATAGCAAAACATAAAATCCATGGGTGCTTTCCACCGGGGAAGGCGAACAGCACACAGACCCTCAGCCCCATCCGTTTCACACCGGCAGGGCAGTGCGCAAACCCCGAAGCCGGCGCGCAGCGGTGGCATCAGTTAAATTAGCCCTCTATGTTGCCCCTCTCCCCCGTTCGCCAAGCGATCAGCCCGAGCTTTTCGCCGCTCGAATTCCGCGCCTCGCTGGCGATGTTTGCCACCGGCGTCACCATCGTCACCGCACGCACCCCGGAAGGCGTGCTGGTGGGCCTGACCGCCAATTCCTTCAATTCGGTGTCGCTCAGCCCGCCGCTGGTGCTGTGGAGCCTGTCGCAAAGCGCCAGTTCGATGGCTGCCTTCAGCACCGGTTCACACTACGCCATCAACATCCTGTCGGCCGGCCAGAAAGCGCTGGCCGAGCGCTTTGCCAGCCGGCATGAGGACCGCTGGACGGATGTGGCGTTCACCGAAGGCGCCAGCGGCGCGCCTTTGCTGGCCGGATCGGCCGCCACCTTTGAATGCTTCAACCGCAGCCGCTACGAAGAAGGCGACCATGTGATCTTTGTCGGCGAGGTAGAGCGCTGCAGCCACCAGGCCGGCGCCGCGCCGCTGCTGTACCACGGCGGCAGGTTTTACACCGAGCACCCCCTCTGATCCGGCCTCGCGGCCCGCCGTCGGGCCACGGCCACGGCCCGTATAGTTGCGTTTTCAATGCCACGGATTCTTCATGATTGAACGAAAAACCCATCTCGACGCCCTGGCCGTTTCCCTGCTGCTCGGCTGCTGCCTGTTCTGGGGCCTGCAGCAGGTCCTGATCAAGGCCACGCTGGCCGAAATACCGCCGATTTTTCAGGCGTCGCTGCGCGTTGTGGGCGCGACCGCGCTGCTCTGGATGTGGTGTGCCTGGCGCCGGACGCCGCTGTTCAGCCGCGACGGCTCACTGGGGGTCGGGCTGCTGGCGGGCACGCTTTTTGGCGCTGAATTTGCCTGCATCTACCTGGGCCTGCAATACACCACCGCATCGCGGTTGACGGTGTTTTTGTACACCTCGCCGTTCTGGGTGGCGGTGCTGGTGCCGTTCTGGGCGGGCTCGGAAAAGCTGCGGGGCCTGCAGTGGGTCGGGCTGCTGTGCGCCTTCGTGGCGGTGGTGTTCGCGCTGCGCGAAGGCTTTTCCGGCGGCGCGGCATCGACGGTTCGCGGCGACCTGCTGGCCCTGGCGGCCGGCATGCTGTGGGGCCTGACGACGGTGGTGATCCGGGCCTCGGGGCTGGTGAAGCTTCCGGCGGAAAAGGTGCTGTTCTACCAGCTGGCCGTCAGCGCGGTGGCTTTCCCGGCGCTGTCGCTGGGGCTGGGCGAAGTCTGGACCTGGCAGTTCAGCGCCTTTGGCTTGGTGTCGCTCGGCGTGCAGACGGTGATTGGTGCCTTTGCCAGCTACCTGGCCTGGATGTGGATGCTGGGCCGCTACCCGGCCACGCAGATTTCAACCTTTGTGTTCTTCACGCCGCTGTTCGCGTTGCTGTTCGGCGCGCTGTGGCTGGGCGAGCGCGTCACGCCCAGTCTGCTGGCGGCGCTGGCCACGGTGGCGGCCGGCATCATGCTGGTCAACCGCAGGCCGCGCGCTGCCACCTGAGCGGGGGACGGAGCCGCAGGCCAAGCCTGGTCATGCATGCGCGGAGACTGACGGCGCCTGGCAACGGGCCTGCTCGGCCACCTGCGCCAGCCAGGCTTCCAGCTGGCTTGAGTCGATCGGCTTGGCAAAATGAAAGTTGAAGCCCGCCGCGAAGGCGGCCTGCTTGTCCTTGGGCTGGCTGTAGCCGGTCACCGCCGCCATGACCACGGTCTGCATCCCCGGGATCAGGCGCAGCTGGCGCGCCAGTGTGTAGCCGTCCATGTCGGGCAGGCCGATGTCGAGCAGGCACAGGTGCGGCAGCACCTGGCGCGCGCATTCAATCGCGTCAGCGGGATGAAACTGCACGAACACTTCATGCCCGAGCAGCTCGATGAACATCCCCAGCAGGCGCGCCGCATCGACGTTGTCATCGACCACCAGGATGCGCAGCGAATGGCCAGCGGGGCGGGAAGAGGCATCGCCCGCGTCGACGCAGCGTGGTTCTTCCTCTTGCGGCAGGCGCGGCAGCACCACCGTCACTTCACTGCCCATGCCGATGCCGTCGCTTTGCGCCTGGACGGTTCCGCCATGCAGCTGCACCAGGCTGCGGACCAGCGCGAGGCCGATGCCCAACCCGCCCTGGGAACGGTCAGAGCTTCTTTCGCCCTGGGCAAACAGCTCGAACGCGACATCCAGCAGTTCGCTGGACATGCCGATGCCGTTGTCGCGCACACGCAGCGTCAGGTGGCCGTCGTCCGCCAGGATCCGCAGCTCGATCCGGCCGCCGTTGGGGGTGTAGCGTATGGCATTGCCGAGCACATTAACCAGCACCTGCACCAGCCGCAACCTGTCGCCCATCACCTGGGTGCATTCGGGCGACAACTGGATGTCCAGATGGTGCGCCTTGGCCTGCAGTTGGGGACGAATCTGCTCCAGCGCTTCGGTGGCGATGGTTTTCAGGTCCACCGGCTGCCGGTCCAGCGTCACCTTGCCCCGGGTGACGCGGGACACGTCCAGCAGGTCGTCGATCAGGCGGGTCATGTGCCTGGCCTGGCGCGAAATCACCTCGCTCAGCTGCCACACCCCCGCTTGCTCCAGTGCGCCTCTTGACAGCAGGTCTGCTGCGGTGGCAATCGGCGCCAGCGGGTTCCTCAATTCATGGGCCAGCATGGCCAGGAACTCGTCCTTGAGCCGGTCTGCGTGCTGCAGCGCCTGTTGCGCCAGTTTCTGCTCGTGAATGTCGGTGCAGGTTCCCATCCAGCGAACGATCAGCCCCTGCGCATCGCGGATCGGCTGGGCACGGCCCAGCACCCAGCGGTATTGGCCGGAGTGGTGGCGCAAGCGGTATTCGATCTCGTAAAACTCGCCCGTGGTCAGGCAGTGGCGCCATTTTTCCGTCGCCAGCGGCCGGTCTTCGGCATAAAACAACGCCTTCCACCCTTCGCCGTCGGCGCTGCCTGGCGGAACGCCGGTGTAGTCATACCACTGCTGGTTGTAATAGTCATGGAAACCGTCCGGCTGCGTGCTCCAGATGATTTGCGGCAGCGCATTGGCGATCGTGTGGTACTTCGAGGCCGTCTTGCGCAACTTGTCGTCGGCGCGGGCATGTTCGGTGACGTCATTGCCCTCGATGAACACCCCGTTGACGACCCCATCAGGGCCGGTGATGGGCTGAAAGATGAAATCAATGAGTCGCCGCTCCGACTGGCCGCTGGCCTGCCCCGAAAAAATCACCGGCATCCGGGTCCCGATGAAGGGCTTGCCGGTGGCATAAACCTCGTCGAGCAGCGCGCCATAGTCCTGGCCCTCCACTTTGCGGCCAATCTCCAGAAAGGTCTTGCCGACCACCTCGTCGCGTCCGACCAGCCGCAGGTAAGCGCTGTTGGCCAGTTCGTACACGTGGCCGGGCTCGCGCACCATGGCCATGAAGCTGGGGGCCTGTTCAAACATGCTGTAAAGCCACTGCGTTTCGGTCCGGTGGGCTTTTTCAGGCAGAACCTTGGCGGTGGTTTCCGCCAGCGCGCAGTACAGCCCGGCCACCGTGCCGTCGGGGCCATCGACAGGCGCGCAGGAACAGTTGAGCCCGGCCTGCGCGTCCGCGCCATTGCGGCGCAGCTTCAAAGTCGCACTCTCGATACCCACCGCTTCCCCGGCAAGGGCCGGGTTGAGCAGCGGCTCAATCTCGGGCCGCACTTCAGGCCACACCTCGTACAGGGGCCGGCCCGGCGCCGTCGGATGGCCTGGTCCCAGGATATTCAGGCAGGCATCGTTGTACAGCAGGCACAGGCCAGGCCCCCAAGCCACAAAAACAGGCGTTCTGGAACGCAGCATGAGGGCAACCACGGTCTGCAGCGCTTGCGGCCAGGAATCGGGCGAACCCAGCGGCGAGCGGGCCCAGTCATGGTTGCGCATCGACGCGCCAACCGTGCCGCCATCCCTCAAAAAGCCGGGGAACGCTTTTAATTCTTGAGCCAAAATTTGATTTTTTTAACCAAGTTATTAAAGTTACATAGAGCGCATGCTAATCGAACACCCCACCATCCGTCCAGATTGGGCTGTCGCGGCGGGTTCAAAAATCAGCTTTGCAAATTCCAGCATGGCCTGCATGGCGGTGATGAAAACCGCCAAACACCTGAACAATTGTCCACCACAGCCGTCTTGGGTCCATCAGGCCTGGCCGAGGTGTCGCCACGGTGGCTGCACCGGTGTTTCAGGACTCCGCTGCAAGGAACGGTCCGCCGCCTGACATCCGCCGGCACAAGAAAAGCTGTTTATCTTGGCTTCATGCGTTCATTGGGCATCCACACCACGGGCCTGGCGCGCCGGGCTAAAAAGCCAGCGCCATGACGCCCACGTTGCCGCAGACAGTGTGGCTGGTGCGCCATGGCCAGAGTGCCGGCAATGTGGCGCGCGACGCAGCCGAAGCCAAGGGCCCGCATGGCCTTGACATCGCCACGCGTGGCATCGAGGTTGCGCAATCCGGGCTGGGGCGGCGCCAGTCGCAAAGCCTGGGCCACTGGTTGGGCAGCCTGCCGCTGCAAGGGCGGCCCCAGGTGAAGGCCGATGCGCAGGCGCTGGCGCGGTCCGTGGCGGTGAAGCACAACGCCGTGGTGGCGCTCAAAGGCGCGACCACTTTCATCGTTGCCCCCGAAGGTCCAGCGCGGTGCAATGTACAGGCACGGCACGTCCAGCAGCGACGCCCCGATGGTGACCTGCCTTATTTCACGCCGTTCCGGGCCTGCCACTTTTTCATGAACGCAACCTCCTGCTTTTGCGCCTTGATGATGTCCCGCGCCATCTTGCGCAGCTCGGGGTCCTTGCCGTACTTCAGCTGCACTTCGGCCATGTCCACCGCGCCCTCGTGGTGCGGAATCATGTGCGCCACAAAATCCTTGTCGGCATTGCCGCTGTAGGGCTGGCCCATGTCCTTCATCATCTTTTCCTCGCCCTGCTGGAAGGCCTTGGTTGACTCGGAAGCCTGGGCATCGGCGGCGTGGTTCATGCCAGCGTGGCCCGCCGGCATGGAGGCGGCAGGCTGCGCCTGGGCGGCGAAGGCTGCGGCGGACAAGGCCATGGCGCTGAACACACAGGACAAGGTGCGGGGGAAACGGGAATGCTTCATGGGTAGATCTCTTTAAAGGTGAATCAAATCGGCTCCATGCCGGTGCATGCTGCCGCCATCGTGAAGCTTCCTACCGGGGGAAGGTCAAGCGCCTTGTCCCCATGGAAAATCGGGCTTTTCGACCGTGCCAATTCCTTACGTCTGCGCAGGTATTTTTTTGCTACCGTAGGGCTTGACCTTGCCATGCCCATTCAGCCACAGCACCCCTACCCGTCCCGTGCGGTTTCCGCAGCATCAGCGCACCCTGGCTGCGCCGCACTGGCAGCCGGAACCCCATGAAAACACCTGCCCCTGTTCCGCGCCCCGAAGAAATCGAACTCAAACTGGCCTTGCCCACCGCCGACCCGCAGGGCCTGGCCCGGCGGCTTGCCCGCGCACCGCTGCTCGCTCGCCGCAAGCCCACGCGGCAGCCCCTGCACAACATCTATTACGACACGCCCGGGCAGGATTTGTACGAGGAGCGGGTGGCCTTGCGCCTGCGCCGCGTGGGCAGCAGCACCGATCCGCAGTGGCGGCAAACGCTGAAGATGGGCGGCCGCAGCGACTCGGCCCTGAGCCATCGCGGCGAGTGGGAAGTGCCGCTGGCCGGCGCCGAACTGTCGCGGGAAGCACTCGAGGCCACGCCCTGGCCCGAATTCGACCCGGACGGCAGCCGGTTCGAGGCGCTGGCGCCCTGCCTGGTCACCGCTTTCGAACGCACCGCCTGGTCGGTGCGCCGGCGCGGCGGCAGCGTGGTCGAGGTGTCGCTGGACATCGGCCAGATCGTGGCGGGCGACCAGTGCGCGCCGCTGTGCGAGCTGGAATTCGAACTCGTGGCCGGAGAGCCGTCGGCGCTGTTCGAGGTGGCGCAGCAGATTGCCCGCAGCGTGGCGGTGCTGCCGCTCAATGTCAGCAAGGGCGAGCGCGGCTATGCGCTGTTGCAGGACCGCCTGATGCAGCCACTGCGCGCCCGGCCGCCGGTGCTGGCCGAGGGCATGACCCTGCCGCTGGCGGCGCAAAGCGTGCTGCGTGAAATGTTTTGCCAGTTCACCAGCAACCTCAACCTGCTCGGGCAGATGGACGATCCGCAGGTGCTGCACCAGACGCGCGTTGGCTGGCGGCGTTTCAAAAGCGCCGT
>JBBSRS010000018.1:0-15046 GCA_038242795.1 Burkholderiales bacterium | reverse complement strand
TGTTGGAGAGTTTGGCGAAACTGCCGTCGGCCTGCAAATCTGCAAGCGCCTTGTCGATGGCCGCCTTGAACTGCGGGTTGCCCTTGACGAAAGCGATGCCCGATTTTTCCAGTTCGCCCACGGGTGCGCCGGGCTTGAGGGGCAGTTTGGTTTTCTTGACGATGTAGGGAATCAAAAGGCTGTCGTTCAGCGCGGCATCAATCCGGCCGAGCGCCAGATCCTGCAAATACTCGGGCGAACCGGGATAGGTTTTGATGTCAATGCCGCCGACGGCCTTGGCGACTTCTGAAAAATTGGTGCCCTGGCCCAGGCCAAGCTTTTTGCCCTTGAGGTCGGCCAGCGTCTTGAAATCGCGCTTTTCGTCTTGCCGGATGATGAGCTGCGGGCTGGAGATGGTGTAGGGCGTGGAGAAATCAAAGGTTTCCTTGCGCTTGTCGGTGATGCCGACCTGGTTGATCACCACGTCGTATTTTCCCGCCTGCAAGCCGGCCAGAATGGCGCTCCATTCGCTGGTGCTGAAGTCGGCCTTGACGCCCATTTTTTGCGCCAGGGCCGTGGCCAATTCGACTTCAAAGCCGGCCAGCTGGCCGTTTTCCTTGTAGTTGAAGGGCGGGTAGGTGCCTTCCAGTGCCACCTTCAAGGTGCCGCGCTGCTTGACGGTGTCGAGCAGATCAGCCGCTGTTGCGCTCAACGCCAGCGACAACAACAGGGTGGAAACCAAAGTTTTGCGGATATACATATACTTATTTTGAATAAATAGTTGTTAATTCAGACGTGAATCGAATAATAAACCGACTTGTCAAAATACGCTTGTCAATCCCATAAACCCTACAGCGAATCCGGGAAGGCATCGGTCAGCGGCGCTACGACTGGCCGCAATGCGCGTAAATGTCCAGCGCCGGTGCGTACACATGCGTCTGTACATTCATCAAACCCAGCACCGAGTGGAAATAATTGTCTTGGCTTACGGGCATGTCCAGCCGATGCTGGAGGCAGGCCATGGTGATCTTGCTGCGCTGCTCGAAGCCGGGAGACAGCCAGGTGATCCAGGGCACATGCTTTTGCACGTCGGGCGCCACGCTGTAGGGCATGCCGTGCAGGTAGATGTTGTTTTCACCCAGTGACTCGCCGTGGTCGGCCACGTACAGCATGGCCGGCGAGGTCAGCGGCTCCTGCGCCTTGAGCCACTGAATGGCGGATGCCAGCAGATGGTCGGTGTACACGATGCTGTTGTCGTAAGCATTGACCAGCCCTTGCTGCGTGCAGCTTTGCAAGGCGTTGTCGGTGCATTCGGGCAGGAATTTTTTGAAGGCCGCTGGCGACCGCTTGAAGTAAGCCGGGCCGTGGCTGCCCATCTGGTGCATCACCACCACCACACCTTTGGCCCGGCGCTCGGGGCTCAAGGCGGCCATGCGCGCGTCCAGGCCTTGCAGCATGACTTCGTCGAAGCATTCGTCGCCGTCGCACAGGCCGGGCAGCTTCAACTGGCTGGTGTTGACATTCGGTACGCGGTCGCAAACGCCCTTGCAGCCTGACTGGTTGTCCAGCCAGAGCACGGCCAGTCCCGCATGCTGCAGCACGTCCATCAAGCCCTCGTGATTGGCCGGGCGCGATTCGTAGTTGGCCCGCCCGAAGTTGGAAAACATGCACGGCACCGAAGCCGCCGTGCTGGTGCCGCACGACCAGGCGTTGCGCTGGCTGGCAATGTTTTCTTTCGACAGTTCGGGCGTGGTGGGGCGGCCGTAGCCGTTGACCGCGAAATTGACGCTGCGGCCGGTTTCGCCCAGCACCAGCAGCAGCAGGGGCGGCTTGGCCTGCGCCGTGTAGCTGGCGCCCAGCGTGGCGTCTTCGCCCAGCGGCAGGATGGCCGATTCGTTGCGCTGAAACGGCTTGGCCGCCACCAGGCCCAATGCATAAAAAGAATTGAGCGGGTTGATCAGGTAGCGCACCTGGGGATAGTTGCGCATCACCGAGGCGATGCTTTGAAAGAAAAGCACCAGCACCACCACCAGCAGGGCGCAACTTGCCAGCAGCGCGGCCAGGTTGGACACTGCCTGGCGCGTCGGATTTTGCAGCCGGATGTGCTGGCGCCACAGCAGCACGCAGGGCAGCACCGCCAGCACCAGCACCGTGGCCAGCAGGCGCCAGTTCAGCAGGTCCCGCGTTTCGTGCATGTCGGTCTGCAGGGCGTTGACCAGCATGGACTTGTCGATGACAACGCCATAAGCGACCATGAAATAGGCGCCAAACGCCGCCGACACGCAAAACAGCATGATGACCGGCTTGAGCGTCCAGCGCCAGGCCAGCAGGCTGAGCAATCCGGCCGTCACCAGGCCAATCACCAGCGCCAGCGCCACGCTGACGGTGAACGCCTGGCTGCCGCTCAGGTCGGGCAGCCGCGCCAGCGCGCGCCACAGCGCCACATTGCAGACCGTGGCCAGCCAGAAACTGGCAAGCACGACCACCCAGAGTGGACGCATGCCAGGTGACAACGCGGTTCCATTCAGGACAAGAGAACGAGGGGGGAAAGGGGAGAGTGGTTTGGCAGGATCAGGCAGGTGCAGCGGCATAGCGCGGCATTCTATGAGCCCAAACTTAGTTGTGCCTTAAGGCTGCAACTGGCCGGCGTGATGCCTCAAATGATCGTCCATGAAAGTGGCGACGAAGTAGTAACCGTGGTCGTAGCCGGCGTGGCGGCGCAGCGTAAGGGGCTGACCAATTGACGTGCACGCGGCTTCAAACAGCTCGGGATGCAACTGGTCAGGCAGAAATTTGTCGCTCAGTCCCTGGTCAATCAAGATGCCGCCAGGGTAGGGCGCGGTGGTGCTGTGCTGCATCAGCGCGCTGGCATCGTGGGCCTGCCAATGCGATTTGTCAGCGCCCAGATAACCGGTGAACGCTTTTTCTCCCCACGGGCACTGGCTGGGCGCGCAAATCGGCGCAAAGGCCGACACCGACTTGAACATTCCCGGGTGCCGAAGCGCCAGTGTCAGCGCGCCATGGCCACCCATCGAATGCCCAAAAATGCCGATGCGCGCCGCGTCAATCGGCAGCGTCGCCGTCAGCAGTGGCAGCAGTTCGGCCGTGAGGTAGCTTTCCATGCGGTAGTTTGCCGCCCAGGGCGCTTGCGTGGCATCAAGGTAAAACCCGGCGCCCACACCGAAATCCCAGCTGTCGGACTCGCCCGGTACCTTGGCGCCGCGCGGGCTGGTGTCGGGCGCAATGAGCGCCAAGCCCAGTTCGGCGGCCAGGCGCTGGGCACCCGCCTTGGTCATGAAGGTTTCCTCGTTGCAGGTCAGGCCCGCCAGATAAACCAGCGCGGGAACCGGGCCTGTTGAAGCCTGCGGCGGCAGGAACACCGAGAACTTCATCGGCAGGCCGATTTCATTGGACGCGTGCTGGTAAAAGCGCTGCGTGCCGCCAAAGCAGGCGTGCTCGCTTAGCAGTTCGAAGGGTGTTGTCATGGGCTTTTCAGTTCAATCAAAGGCTGCCAGCCGGGGCGGCATTCTTCTTTCCAGGCAGGGGCCACGGGACTGGCTTTGCCAGACCGCAGGCTCAACGGCCCCCTCCGGGGGGCAGCGAACCACACGAAGTGGGGAGCGTGGGGGCTAGTACAGCACGACGCCGCGAATGGATTCACCGCTTTTCATCAAGTCGAAGCCCTTGTTGATGTCTTCGAGCGGCATGGTGTGGGTGATCAGGTCGTCGATGTTGATCTTGCCTTCCATGTACCAGTCGACGATTTTGGGTACGTCGGTGCGGCCGCGCGCGCCGCCGAAGGCCGAGCCTTCCCATTTGCGGCCCGTGACCAATTGGAACGGTCGGGTTGAAATCTCGGCCCCGGCTTCGGCCACGCCGATGATGATGCTGCGGCCCCAGCCCTTGTGCGTGCATTCGAGCGCCTGGCGCATCACCTGTGTGTTGCCGATGCACTCGAAGCTGTAGTCCGCGCCGCCGTCGGTGATCTGCACGATGGCGTCGACGACGTTTTCAGTCGTTTTCGGGTTGATGAAGTGCGTCATGCCGAACTTGCGGGCCATCGCTTCGCGCTCGGGGTTCAGGTCAACGCCGATGATCTTGTCGGCACCCACCATTTTTGCGCCCTGAATCACGTTCAGCCCAATGCCGCCCAAACCAAACACCACGACATTCGCGCCAGCCTCGACCTTGGCCGTGAACAGCACCGCCCCAATGCCGGTGGTGACACCGCAGCCGATGTAGCAAACCTTGTCAAACGGCGCGTCTTCGCGGATTTTGGCCAGCGAGATTTCGGGCGCGACGGTGTAGTTGCTGAAAGTTGACGTGCCCATGTAATGAAAGATCGGCTTGCCGTCCAAAGAAAAGCGTGAGGTGGCGTCGGGCATCAGGCCCTTGCCCTGCGTGCCGCGAATCAGCTGGCACAGGTTGGTTTTACGGCTCAGGCAGAACTTGCACTGGCGGCATTCGGGCGTGTAGAGTGGAATGACGTGGTCGCCCTTTTTGAGCGTGGTGACACCGGGGCCGACATCGACCACAATGCCCGCGCCCTCGTGGCCGAGGATCGCCGGGAAGATGCCTTCCGGGTCGGCGCCCGAGAGCGTGTAGTAGTCGGTGTGGCAAATGCCGGTGGCCTTGAGCTCGACCAGCACCTCGCCAAACTTCGGGCCCTCCAGGTCAACGGTTTCAATGGTCAGGGGCTGGCCCGATTTCCAGGCGACGGCGGCTTTGGTTTTCATGGGGGGGGGTAAGTCTGCTGCACAGAGCGTGTAGGGAAAGACTTGGCACTATAAGCCAGACCCCGACAACCCGGCTACCGACGCTGTATCAGCCGGTTTCCAGCGCGCCTCGGGCCGGAGCAGGCCAGCCACGCGCCCGGCCGAGCCGAAAGCCAGGGTAAAGCCCAAGGCGCCATGCCCCACATTGAAAATCAGATTGGCGGGCGCTCCGGCGTGCCAGCCGATGATGGGCAGGGCGGTCGGGGTGGCCGGACGCAATCCGGTCCAGGGATGCAGCTCGCCAAAACTGCTGCAGTCCGGAAAAACGCGCTGGGTGGATGCCTTGAGCGAGGCAATCTGCCGCTCGGTGATGCGGGTGTCATAGCCGCCTATCTCGGCCATGCCGGCCACCCGCAGGCGCGCGCCGATCCGGGCAAAGACCACCTTGTGGGCGCTGTCGGTGACGTTGACGACCGGCGCCTTGTGCGCAAGGCCAGTGACGTCCACGGTGATGCTGTAGCCCTTGAGGGGATACACCGGCAGGGTGACGCCCAGCGGCCGGGCCAGGGCAGCAGACGCAGCGCCCAGGGCGACCACGAACGCGTCGGCCTCCACGGTGCCCCGAGCGGTGTCCACCGCCGCCACCTTGGCGCCCCGGACCACCAGCCGGTCAACGGCTGTGCCCAGCAAAAACCGTACGCCGCGCGCCCGCAGCACCGCCACCAGGCCGTCGCAGACTTTCTGGCAGTCGGCGGCGCATTCGCCGGGCGTGTGAATGGCGCCGGCAATGCCCGGCTGGTAATGCGCCAGCGCCGGCTCGATGTCCACGCAGCGCTGCGCGCTGACTGCCTGCTGCTGGCTGCCCATGGCCTGCTGCAGCTGCAGTTGGCGCTGGGCTGCCGCAAAGGAAGCCGCATCCGGGTAGAGCACCAGCTTGCCGGTGGCGGAAAAGTCGCAATCGAGCTTTTCGGCAGCCATCATCGCGTCGAAGGCCTGGCGGCTTTCGCCCGCCAGCTGGAGGAGTTGCACCGTGGTGCCGCGCGAGGTGGCCGCGTTGCACGCCGCCAGGAAGCGCAATGCCCAGAGCCACTGGTGCGGGTCCATCCGGGGCCGCACTTGCAGCGGCGACGACGGCGACAGCAGCAGCTTGGGCAGCTGCCGCCAGATGCCGGGGTCAGCCAGTGGCTGGACGTACGCGTAACTCAACTGCGCGCCGTTGCCGCCGCTGGCGCCACTGCCGGGAAGCGCCCGGTCGATCACCGTCACCGCATGCCCGGCAAGGCTTAATTGGTAGGCGCTCGCCAGCCCGACGATACCTGCTCCCAGCACACACACCTGCATGGCAATCCCTCTGTTGTGAAAGGGCAAATTTAACCAGTGGGCGCGGAACTGCACAGTGCCAAAACTCCTCCTGACCATGCCCGCTTGTTATGCGCGTTTCATCGCCGGGCCTGGCGGCCGCCGGCATCTGAGTACCGGCCTGCGGCTGGGGCAACGCGGCAAAAGCCCCCGGTGGATGCGGCGGCCCGGTGTGCCGGGGCTGGTCATACTAGCGGCAGGCTAAACAGCGCCTTGGCGCCAGTTTTGCGCACGGACCACCCACACGTCAGGAATTTTTCATGCGCTTGCGCCATATCGAGGTTTTCAATGCGGTGATGCTGACCGGCAGCGTCACCGGGGCGGCCCGCCTGATCAATGTCACCCAGCCGGCCGTCAGCCGGCTGCTCCAGCATGCCGAGCTGCAGCTGGGTTTTGCGTTGTTTCAGCGGAACAAGGGCCGCTTGTCACCCACGTCTGAGGCGCTGACGCTGTATCCGCTGATTGAGCAATTGTTCGCACAGCTCGACGAAGTCCAGCGCCTTGCCAGCAACCTGAAAACAGGCAGCAACGCCCCGGAGCTGAGGGTATTGATGGTGCTGGCGCTGAGCTACGAAATTTTGCCGCAGGCGATCAAGCGCTTTCGCATCCGGCATCCGGCCGTTCCGATCACCGTGCAGGCCCTGCATTCGCCGCAGATTGTCTCGGCGCTGGTACGGCAAGAGGCCGATGTGGGTTTTTTGTTCAGCCCGCTGGCGCATCCGGCGCTGACCTATGTGCCGCTGGCCGAGGGCCGCATGGTGTGCGTCGCGCCAAAAGGCATGCTTCCCGGCCGGCTTTGCGCGACCGGAAGCGCCTCCCTGGCCGACCTGGCGGGCTTGCCGGTGATTGGCCTGGATGTGTCCGACCCGATCGGCCGCAGCCTGAGCCTGGCCTGCCGGGAGGCCGATGTCGGCCTGCAGGTCGGCATCACGGTGCAAACCTACCATTCGGCGCTGGCGCTGGCCCACCATGGCCTGGGCATTGCCATCATCGACAGTTGCAGCGCCATGTCGGCCGACTTGTCACGGGTCGATGTGCTGACGCTGGCTCCGCTGATCGGTGTGCCGGTCAAGGCGGTGCTGCCACTGGCCCGTCCCGGCTCGGTCGCGGTGCGGGCATTTGTGCGCTGCTTCGAGCTGACGCTGGCCGAGGCAAGGTAAAGGCAGGCGCTGCAAGGGCGGCCTATGCATTTTGCTCATGGCGCAAGGGCAAAAATTTATGGCGCGGTGGCGTTGTGCCTTCCTACACTAGCGCGGTATGTTTTTGCATGCATCCATTTTTTGAAAGTAGTGCCATGAAAATCTCGCTCGTGATGACCGCCGCCTTGCTCGCTGCCGCCCTGTCCGCCACTGCCGGCGCTCAAACGCTTAAAAAAGTGGCTGACAGCAACAAGATCACCGTGTCCTACCGCGAGTCGTCGGTGCCGTTCAGCTACCTGATCGGTTCGACCAAGGCCGTCGGCTTTTCGGTCGAGCTGACCGAGGCCATCGTGGACGACGTGCGCAAGAATCTCAAGAAGCCGAACCTTGAGATGGCCACCATGCCGGTGACGTCGCAAAACCGCATTCCGCTCTTGGTCAACGGCACCTACGACCTCGAATGCGGCTCGACCACCAACAACTCGGCCCGGGCCAAGGATGTGACGTTCGCCATTAACCATTTCTACACCGGCACGCGCTTGCTGACCAAGAAAAGCTCGGGTATCAAGAACTACGCTGACCTGGCCAAAAAGACGGTCGCCAGCACCACCGGCACCACCAACGCGCAGGTGATCCGCAAGTACAACGCCGACAACAACCTGGACATGCAATTGATCCTCGGCAAGGACCATGACGACTCGCTGCTGCTGGTGGAAAACGACCGTGCGCTGGCGTTTGCGATGGACGACATCCTGCTGTTCGGCCTGAAGGCCAATTCCAAGAATCCGGATGCGCTGGAAGTGGTGGGCGACTCGCTGCAGGTCGAGCCCTATGCCTGCATGCTGCGCAAGGACGATCCGGAATTCAAGAAGCTGGTCGATGGCACCATCACGCGCCTGGTGAAGTCCGGTGAATTCGAGAAGATGTACACCAAGTGGTTCATGTCGCCAATTCCCCCCAAGGGCGTGAACCTGAACCTGCCCATGAGCGAGCAGCTCAAGGCCAACCTGAAAGCGCTGAGCGACAAGCCTGCGATGTAAGCCGCGCGGCTTTCACCAAAGGCCTGGCCGTTTGCACGCCAGCCTGCCACGCCCGAACCAGGCCGCCTGGCAGTTTAGGTGGGGTCAGCGCATGACGCAGCGCCTGCACCCTGGCTGGCCGGCAATTTGTTCCGAGCCGGTTTCTGTACCAAAAAATATCCCGCAATGACCAATACTCGCGTTGTAGGCATCCTGGGCGGCATGGGGCCGGCGGCAGGGGCTGATTTTGTGCAGCTCTTCGTGCAGGCGTGCGCCGAACACATGCGCAGCCACCATATGGCCGTGTCCGACCAGGCATACCCGGAGCACTGGCTGGCCCAAATTCCAATTCCCGACCGCAGCATGGCTCTGGACCGGTCCGGCCCTGGCCGCCACCAGCCGCTGGAGCCGATGCTGCAGGCGCTAGGGCGGCTTGCGGCCCTGGGCGCCACGACGATTGCCGTGGCCTGCAACACCGCGCATGCCTGGCATGGTCAGCTTCAGGCCCGGTTTCCGCAACTGGAGGTGCTGCACGTTGCCCATGAGGTTGCCGTGTTGCTTGCAGCGCGCGGCGCAGGCAAGATCGGCCTGCTCGCAACCGAGGGAACCTACCGCACCGGCATGTATGAGCAAGCGCTGCACCAGGCAGGGGTGCAATGCTGCACGCCCGACGCCAAAGACCGTGAGTTGCTGATGCGCGGCATCTACCAGGGGGTGAAAGTGGGCAACTTGCCGCTTGCCCGGCAATGCTTTTCCGAGGCGGCCCATTCCGTGGCCCGGCAGCACGGGGTGCGCACCCTAGTGATGGGATGCACCGAAATTCCGCTGGGACTGGGCAGGCCCGAAAACCTGGACGGGCTGGAGTTGATTGATCCAGCGCTCCTGCTGGCGCGCGCCCTGGCACTGAGGGCTTACGGCGTCAGCGCATGAGGCGCAACGAAGCACCTGAACTTGTGCTGCGCACGTTGCCACGATGCCAGATGACCCACGGGTCGGTGTGCTCCAGCAGTTGTCCCGGACTTTGCAGGGCCCGGCCTTGCGTTTCTGCCTCTAAATACCCACCATCTCGGCAAGCACCCGTGTGCGAGCCGGTGCTGCCGGGTCGTCGGGAAATTTGCGCCCAAAAAAGGCGGGCGAGACCTTGAGTTGCCCGATGTCCTCTTCCTCGAACAGGCGCGGGTGCGACTGGACATAGTGCTGGAAACAGTGGTTCATCGGCCCTTTGTTCAATGGCAGATGCATCAGCAGTGTGGGCAGCACGATTTCCTCGGGCAGGCACAGGTGGCTGAAATACTCTTTGATCTCGGGGCGCTCAAACAGGTCGACCATTTCAGCCACCACATGCCGGCGTGCGCCGAACCAGGTCGTGCCGTAGTAAGGGCGAAAGTTTTCGTCAAAAATGTGCCTGGCGATCGATTTTTGGCCGAGTGTCCTGGTCAGCTGAAGCGCGAGCCACGACGCAGGACTTCTTCGGTCTCCGCTGCGCAGCCAGATGCCGGCTTCTTCGCGTCGGCCCAGCGAATCGCCAAAGTACACGTTGGACAGGCGCCGGCCCAGCCGGAACCGGAACGACCGGTCGGGCAGCAATGCCCTGTACCCAATCGACATCAGCGCGTCCTGGTCGCGCAACACGTCAACACAGTCGAAATGCGCATCGGCAGGCCCCGAGACATGCGCTTCAAACTTCTCCATCGGCTTGATCGGCAGGCATGACGGGCTCAACAGTTGAAGGTAGTCAAAGTCGAGGTTGTCCAGCGCGTACTGCATGGAATGAAAAACAGCTTCCACAAAGCTGAAAAGCCCCCAGCCCGTGCGCTTGGGGTCTGGAACGAACACCGCATTTGAAGCGCCAAGCGGAAATACAGGGGTCTGGTGAAAATCATGGTGTACCAGCACGGTATGCGGAGCCAGCGCATTGGCCAGCTGATCGACCGTTTCCGGCTTGCTGACAGCAGACATCACAAGAAAAACAATTTTGGGTTTCATCTTTTTTGTTGGTGGGTGATTTTTAGCCAATGACCGGTTCGCTGCAGCCGGGGTGTTTCGACATGCAGGGCATTGAAGGGTGTTTCACATCAGGCACTCCGCTGGTGAATTTCAATATTGCGGTTTGGCAATGAAATGACGGGCGCCAATCATGATCATCATTTCAATCAGTTCAGTCAATCTGGCAAACGGACTAATCAAGAGCACGGCGTCATCGTTGGCGCCTGGCCAGATTGGCGTCCGGTCAGTGCAAGGCTTGGGTAAACCATAGGCTGGCATGGCGCATTTATGGTGAAAATCTGCATCACGTACCTGCGCTGTTTGCCGTGGAAAATTTTTTCCTGCCCCGCAAGTGCCCTTTACTTTTTTGAAAGAAAAAAGCATGAAACTTTCGATCCTGATGACCGCCGTCTTGCTGACCTCCGGACTGGTCACCGCCACCAGCGCCCAGACCCTCCAAAAGGTTAACGAAAGCAACAAGATCACCGTTGCCTACCGAGAGTCGTCGGTGCCGTTCAGCTACCTGATCGGTTCGACCAAGGCCGTTGGCTTTTCGGTCGAGCTGACCGAGGCCATCGTGGACGACGTGCGCAAGAAGCTCAAAAAACCCAACCTTGAGATGGCCACCATGCCGGTGACGTCGCAAAACCGCATTCCGCTGCTGGTCAACGGCACCTATGACCTCGAATGCGGATCGACCACCAACAACAGCACGCGGGCCAAGGACGTGGCCTTTGCCACCAACCACTTCTACACCGGCACGCGCTTGCTGGCCAAGAAAAGCTCGGGCATCAAGAACTATGCCGACCTGGCCAAAAAAACCCTGGCCAGCACCACCGGCACCACCAATGCCCAGGTGATGCGCAAGTACAACGCCGAGAAGAACCTTGACATGCAATTGATCCTCGGCAAGGACCATGACGATGCGGTGCTGCTGGTGGAAAACGACCGCGCCGTGGCGTTTGCGATGGACGAAATCTTGTTGTACGGCCTGAAAGCCAACTCCAAGAATCCGGATGCGCTGGAAGTGGTGGGCGACTCGTTGCAGGTCGAGCCCTATGCCTGCATGCTGCGCAAGGACGATCCGGAATTCAAGAAGCTCGTCGATGGCACCATCAAGCGCCTGGTGAAGTCGGGAGAATTCGAAAAAATGTACACCAAGTGGTTCATGTCACCCACGCCGCCCAAGGGCGTGAACCTGAACCTGCCGATGGGCGAACAACTCAAAGCCAACCTGACGGCCCTGAGTGACGCGCCGGCCATGTGATTTTTAGTCAAAACGCCTTGTTGCGCAACAGAGGCGTGCGCAAGTAGCTATCAAAAACGGAGCTATCGATGGGCGATGGACCAGCCCGCTAACGGTCGGCTGACGCGCTCCAGCGGCTGTCCCAGTCCTTGCTTTGTGCCTTGTCCAGGCTGCGGCGATCGCGTTTGGTGGGCCGGCCGTGCTCCAGGCTGCTGGCGGGGTCGCTGGTCAAGTGCCGGTGTTCTGCCGCCTGCGCCCTGAGCGCCAGGCTTTCCGGGGTTTCCTCGTAAAGCTGCTGGGCCACCGGCGCCGGGCCGCGCTGGCTGCTGATGCCGCGCACCACCAGCGTGCGGATGAGCGTTCCCTGCCGCAGCGCCACGGTGTCACCCGCCTTGACCTCGCGCGAAGGCTTGGCTTCCAGGTCATTGACGCGAACGCGTCCCTTGTCAATTTCCTCGACGGCCAGCGAGCGCGTCTTGTAAAACCGGGCCGCCCACAGCCATTTGTCGATGCGCAATTTTTCCATTCATGTTCCTCCTGAATTGACATTCTGGACCAGCGGCAGTCGCACCGTGGCGTCCAGGCCCATCACCCTGCCATGGGCGAGCCGATTTTCCAGGGCAATGCTGCCACCCAGTGCCTGCACGATCTCCAGGCAGATGGCCAGTCCCAGGCCCGAGCCGTGGGGAATATCGCCAGCGGAAAAAGGCTGGTACAGCCGCGCCGCCAGTTCGTCCGGAATGCCGGGGCCGCTGTCGCTCACGTTCAACATCACCCGGCCTGCCTCGCAAGTGGTGCGAACCGTCAGCGTGCCGCCTGCCGGCGTGTGCTTGATCGCGTTGTGCAACAGGTTGCGCGTCAGTTCGCCCAGCATCCACTCATGCGCCTGCACCAGGCCGGATTGTGTTTCGATGCCGAAGTCGATGTCCTTTTCGGCAATCAGCGGCGACAGGTCCAGCGCCACCTGCCGCGCCACCCGGGCCAGCTCGATGGCCTGGGGGTCGGGCTGCTGGCGCAGTTGCTCGACCTTGGCCAGCGAAAGCATCTGGTTGGCCAGCTGCGTGGCGCGGTCCACCGTGTGGCTGATGTCGACCAGTGCCTCGGTGGCGTCCAGGTCGCCGCGCAGCGCTGACTGCACCTGCACCTTCAGCACCGCCAGCGGCGTGCGCAGCTGGTGGGCGGTGTCGCGCACGAAGCGCTTCTGGTTTTCCAGCAGGTGCTGCAGACGGGCCATCACCTGGTTGGTCGCATCGACCAGCGGCAGCAGTTCGCGCGGCGCACCGCGTGCGTCGATGACGCTCAGGTCGCCTTCCGGCCGGCCCTGCAGTTCGGCGCTGAGCTCGCGCACCGGTCGCGTGGCGCGTTGCACGACCACCACGACCACCAGCGCAATCACGACCAGCAGCAGCGCCTGGCGCCACAGTGTGTCCACCAGAATCTTGCGTGCCAGGGTGGTGCGCAGTTCGAGCGTCTCCGCCACCTGGATGACGGCCATGCCGCGGCCTTTGGAACTGGCGACCGGCTGCAGCAGCACCGCGACGCGCACCGCGTCTTCGCCGAATACATCGTCGTAAAAATCCACCAGTGCCGCATAGGGGGGCTTGGCCGGAATGCGGCCGCGCCAGAACGGCAGCCCCGCAAAGCCCGACACCATTTCACCGTCCAGGCTCGACACCCGGTAAAACAGGCGGCTCTGGTTGTCGGCCTCGAAGGCTTCGAGCGCGGCATAGGGCACGGCGACATTCAACAGGGACAGCTCGTCGTAGCCGGTCACGTCGAGCTGCTCGCCAATCGACTTGGCCGAAGCCAGCAAGGTGCGGTCATAGGCGGTGTTGATGGCACTGAACGCCTGGCTGTACAACCCCACGGTGTTGACGATGACCAGCAGGCCGACGGGCAGCAGGATGCCCAGCAGCAAATAGCGCCTGAGCGAGAGGGCCCCCACGGTTGTGGCTTCGCGTACTGCGCTGCCCCCCGGGGGGCCCGCTGCGCCTGCGGTCCGGCGAAGCCGGTCCCGCGGCCCTGGCTGATGCGAGGAGGGTGTCTCAGCGCTTGACTCTTCAAACGCTGGCCCGTCATCTTGCCTGTCCTCATGCATCAGGCATCGACCTTCAGCAGGTAGCCCAGGCCGCGCAGCGTGACCAGCGTGACGCCGGTGCCGGCCAGCTTTTTGCGCAGCCGGTAAACCACCACTTCGACGGCTTCGTACTGCACTTCGGCTTCCCCCGGAAAAACCAGCTCGAAGAGTCTTTCCTTGGACACCGCATGGCCGGGCTTGACGATGAGCGCCTGCAGCAGCGCCAGCTCGCGCGGGGTGAGTTCCAGCACCAGGCCCTGGTGGTAAATGGCACCACTCTCTTTTTCATAGCGCAATGTACCCGCCAGGTAAGCGGTGGAGCCTGATTCGGTGTTGGATGCAGGGCGGCGGCGGACCAGGGCGCGCAGCCGCGCCTCCAGTTCGTCCAGGTCGAACGGCTTGGGCAGGTAGTCGTCGGCCCCCAGGTTCAGTCCCATGATGCGGTCACCCACCGTGCCCCGCGCTGTGAGGATCAGCACCGGCGTGACCAGCCCCTGGCGGCGCGCCTGCGCCAGCACCTGCAGGCCGTCCAGTCCGGGCAGGCTCAGGTCAAGCACCACCACGTCGGGCTGGGCGGCCATCCACTGCGCCACGGCCAGCCGGCCGTCGGTGCAGGGGCACACCTCCATGCCGCGCCGGCTCAGGGCGCGCTGCAAGGCGGTCTGCATGGATGCGTCGTCTTCAATCAGCAACAGTTTCAGAGGGGAAGTCATCGCCGGACATTAGCACTTTCCCCTAGATGTCTGGACAGCCACTTGACAGCCAGACTGGGCATCATCAAGGTGTTACCACCACTACAAGGAGAGATTCATGCGTCGCGACACCTTTTTGAAATCCATGGCGGCCCTGGCGGCTGCGGGTAGCTTCCCGCTGTCGGCTTTCGCCGCTGCCAATGTCAAGATGATGGTGCCGGCCAACCCCGGGGGTGGCTGGGACACCACCGGCCGCGCGCTGGGCAAGGCGCTGGTCGATTCGGGCGCGGCTTCCACCGTCAGCTATGACAACAAGGGCGGTGCCGCCGGAGCCTTGGGCCTGGCCCAGTTCGTCAACGGCAGCAAGGGCGACCCCAACGCCCTGATGGTCATGGGGGCCGTCATGCTGGGGGGCCAGATCACCGGCAAACCGCCGGTCAGCCTGAGCCAGGCAACGCCGATTGCGCGCCTGTCCAGCGAATACAACGTGTTCGTGGTGCCGGCAGATTCACCTTTCAAGTCCATCAAGGAAGTGGTCGAGCAGCTCAAGAAAGACCCGGGCAGCGTGAAGTGGGGCGGCGGTTCGCGCGGCGCCACCGAGCACATTGCCGCCGCCATGATTGCCCGAGAGGTGGGCGCCGATCCGGCCAAGATCAACTATGTCGCCTTCCGGGGCGGCGGCGAAGCCACGGCGGCCATCCTGGGCGGCAATGTGTCCATCGGCGGCAGCGGCTACAGCGAATTCGCCGAATACATCAACACCGGCAAGATGCGTGCGCTGGCGGTGACGTCCGAGGCCCGGCTGCCGGGCGTGAACATCCCGACGCTCAAGGA
>JBBSRS010000017.1:0-16281 GCA_038242795.1 Burkholderiales bacterium | reverse complement strand
CCTGCGCCTCGTCCAGCAAGGCGGAAAAGGGATCGGGCGGCAGCGCGTCAGTGAACAGCCGGTCAATCTGCGACAAATGCCCGACGGCCACCATGGCGGGGCGGTTGAACTTGCTGAAGTCAGCGGCCAGCCAGACTTCGCGCGCGTGGGCGATGATGGTTTGCGACACCTTGACCTCGCGGTAGTCGAAATCGCGCAGGGAACCGTCATCCTCGATGCCGGAAATGCCAATGATGGCGATGTCGACCTTGAACTGGGAAATGAAATCGGCCGCGGCTTCGCCGACGATGCCCTGATCGCGGCCCCGAACCAGACCACCCACCACAATGACTTCGCATTGGGGATTGGCGCTCAGGATGATGGCCACATTGAGGTTGTTGGTGATCACCCGCAGCCCGGTGTGGTGCAGCAGCGCACGCGCCACGGCTTCCGTGGTGGTGCCAATGTTCAAAATGAGCGAGCAGTCGTTGGGCACCGCCGATGCAATCGCTTTGGCAATGCGTTTCTTGCCCTGCACGTTCAGGCTTTCGCGTTGTGGATGGGCAATGTTCTCGATCGTGGAGCTTGGAACACGAACCCCGCCGTGAAAACGTGTCAGCAAGCCCTCGTCAGCCATGCGCTGAATGTCGCGTCGTACGGTTTGCAGCGTCACGCCCAGGGTGTCAGCCAAAAACTCCACCTTGACAGAGCCGTGCACCTGAACCACGGCAAGCAGTTTGAGTTGTCTGGGGTTGGGGTTCATGGTTGTGTTTTTATGACAAAGGGGGGTCAGTGCGCAATGAATCCACTTTAAAACGAAACAAAAGGAATTTGCATGGGGTAATTACTGAGTAAAAACGAATCAAAACGAATAATAATTTGTTGAAGCGAATATTCAATTCGAGTTTTTCATTCTCTTCAGCAAAGGTGGCGCGATGCAATTGACGCTTGAAAGCATCAGCAAAAAGGTCGGGCCCCAAACGTGGCTGTATGGCATGAGCCTGGCTCCCCTGAGCGGGGCGGTGACCGTTTTGCTGGGCGCGACGCAATCTGGCAAGACCAGCCTGATGCGCATCATGGCGGGACTCGATGTGCCTTCCAGCGGGCAGGTGAAGGTAGACGGCAAGAGTGTGGTGGGCGTGCCAGTGCGGGACCGCAATGTCGCCATGGTCTACCAGCAGTTCATCAATTACCCGTCGATGAAGGTGCGTGACAACATTGCGTCGCCCCTGAAACTGCGCGGCGACAAGAACATTGACCAACGGGTGCAAGAGCTGGCGGAAAAACTCCATATCGAAATGTTTCTCGATCGCCTGCCCGCCGAATTGTCAGGCGGACAGCAGCAGCGTGTGGCCCTGGCGCGTGCGCTGGCAAAAGGCGCGCCGCTGATGCTGCTTGATGAACCCCTGGTGAACCTGGACTACAAATTGCGGGAGGAGTTGCGCGACGAGTTGACGGACCTTTTCTCGGCAGGCGACTCGACGGTCATTTATGCCACCACCGAGCCGGGCGAAGCGCTGTTGCTGGGGGGCTATACCGCGGTTCTGGATGCGGGTGACTTGTTGCAGTACGGCCCGACGTCCGAGGTGTTTCACCAGCCCAGGTCACTTCGCGTGGCGCGCGCCTTCAGTGATCCCCCCATGAACCTGATATCTGCCAAAGCAGCGGCTTCTGGCGGCGTTCAACTCGACGCTGGACCATTGATGCAGTTGACCCTGCCGGCTACCGAATCGCAGCAGTTGACCGTTGGCATGCGCGCCGGCTCCCTGCGGGTCAAGGCGGGAGAAGGTGATGTCACCCTCATGGGCAAGGTGGAACTGGCTGAAATATCGGGCTCGGACACCTTTGTCTATCTGAAAACATCGGTGGGCGAGCTTGTGGCGCAGCTCACGGGGGTTCATTATTTCGATTGGGGTGCGCAAGTGCCGCTTTATTTCAACCCCGCACAAGTCTATGTGTTTGACGCCCAGGGGATGCTGCTGCTGTCTCCGGTGCGCGGCGGAGGACGCTGATATGGCCCGCATAGAACTCGACCTGGCGCACGCCTACAAACCCGATCCCACGCAGGACAGCGATTACGCGCTGCTGCCGTTGAAGATGACGTTTGAAGATGGTGGCGCCTATGCCTTGCTCGGCCCTTCGGGGTGCGGCAAGACCACATTGCTCAACATCATGTCGGGCCTGGTCACGCCTTCCCAGGGGCAGGTGAAGTTTGATGGCCGGGATGTGACCGGCGCCACGCCCCAGCAGCGCAACATCGCGCAGGTGTTCCAGTTTCCGGTGATTTACGACACCATGACGGTTGCTGAAAATTTGGCTTTTCCTTTGCGAAACCGCAAGATGCCGAAAGACCAGATCAGCAAGCGCGTCGGAGAAATTGCAGAAATGCTGGAAATGAGCGGACAACTCAACCAGCGGGCGTCGGGCCTGTCGGCCGATGCCAAGCAGAAGATTTCGCTGGGGCGCGGACTGGTGCGTCCTGACGTATCGGCGGTCCTGTTCGATGAGCCGCTGACGGTGATTGACCCGCACCTCAAGTGGCAGCTGCGTCGCAAACTCAAGCAAATTCACCATGAGCTGAAGTTGACGCTGATCTACGTCACGCACGATCAGGTGGAGGCCCTGACCTTCGCGGAGCAGGTGGTGGTCATGACGCGCGGCAGGGCGGTTCAGGTGGGCTCGCCGGCAGACCTGTTCGAGCGTCCAAGCCACACCTTTGTGGGGCATTTCATTGGCTCGCCAGGCATGAATTTTCTGCCGGGTGTGGCGGGCCCGAATGGCATTGATCTGACGGGTCAAACGCTCGTGTTGCCGCCAGGGCGGACCTTGCCTGCAGGCGACATCAAGATCGGAATTCGGCCGGAATACGTGTCATTGGCCACTGCGCACGCGCCGGGCGCGCTGCTAATGAAAGTGGCCCATGTGCAAGACGTCGGCACCCACGTGATGTTGAGCGCCACGTGCGCGGGACGCACCGTCAAGGCGCGCCTGTCGTCAGACACCGAACAATTGACGATTGGGGCTCCCATCTGGCTGACGGTGATGGATGAACACACCTGCTTTTACAAGAACGAGGAGATTGTGCAATGAGCACCAACATCAAGCCGGTGAACCAGAAAGCGTGGTTTCTGGTTCTGCCTGTCCTGATTTGCGTTGCCTTTTCGGCCATCCTGCCGTTGATGGTCGTTGTCAACTACTCGGTGCAAGACATCATCTCGATGGACCGGCGGGTCTTCGTGGGCACCGAGTGGTTTGCCTCCATCATGCGCGATGAAGCGTTGCACGGCGCGCTGCTGAGGCAGTTGATTTACTCGTTTTCGGTCTTGGCGGTCGAACTGCCGCTGGGCATCATGCTGGCCTTGTCGATGCCCGCCACAGGCTGGAAGTCTTCTGCGGTTCTGGTCATCGTCTCGCTTTCCTTGCTGATCCCCTGGAATGTGGTCGGCACGATCTGGCAGATTTTTGGCCGCACCGACATTGGCCTCATGGGCGCCGCCCTGCAAGGCATGGGGATTGACTACAGCTACACAGGCAACGCCACACACGCCTGGCTCACGGTGCTGTTGATGGATGTCTGGCATTGGACACCACTGGTGGCTTTGCTGGGCTACGCGGGCTTGCGGTCCATTCCGGATGCTTATTACCAGGCCGCCAGCATTGACGGTGCGAGCAAGCTGGATGTTTTTCGCTATGTGCAACTGCCAAAAATGCGCGGTGTGCTGATGATTGCAGTGCTGCTGCGCTTCATGGACAGTTTCATGATCTACACCGAGCCGTTCGTGCTGACGGGCGGGGGTCCTGGCAACTCGACGACCTTCCTGTCGCAGTTTTTGACGCAAAAAGCAGTGGGCCAGTTTGACCTTGGACCGGCTGCCGCTTTTTCGTTGATCTATTTCCTGATCATCCTGCTGCTGTGTTTTATCTTGTACAACTGGATGCAACGCGTTGGCACCCAGGAAAAGGAGGGTGGTCATGAATAAGCCCAGGTTTCAAAAGAGGACGCTGTTCCTTGTCGCCTACATCGTGTTTGCCTTGCTGCCCATCTACTGGATGGTCAACATGTCTTTCAAGACCAACAACGAGATCGTCGCAGGCTTCTCGCTGTTCCCGGACCATTTCACCTGGAACAACTACAAAACCATCCTGACGGACCCGGCCTGGTATTCCGGCTACATCAACAGCATGATCTACGTGGCGATCAACACGGTGATTTCCCTGACGGTGGCGCTGCCGGCGGCCTATGCGTTTTCCCGGTACAGTTTCCTGGGCGACAAGCATGTGTTCTTCTGGCTGCTGACCAATCGCATGACCCCGCCCGCTGTGTTTTTGCTGCCGTTTTTTCAGCTCTACAGTTCCGTCGGCCTGATGGACACCCATCTGGCGGTCGCCCTGGCGCACCTGTTGTTCAATGTGCCGCTTGCGGTCTGGATTCTTGAAGGCTTCATGAGCGGCATCCCAAGGGAAATCGATGAAACGGCCTATATCGACGGCTACTCTTTTCCGCGGTTTTTCATCCAGATTTTTCTGCCCCTGATCAAAGCCGGCGTGGGCGTGGCTGCATTCTTTTGCTTCATGTTCAGCTGGGTGGAATTGCTGCTGGCGCGCACCCTGACCAGCGTCAATGCGAAACCGATTGCCGCCACGATGACGCGAACCATTTCGGCGTCGGGCATGGACTGGGCCACCCTGGCTGCCGCCGGCGTTCTCACCATCGTGCCAGGCGCGATTGTGATTTGGTTTGTCCGGAATTACATCGCGAAGGGTTTCGCGATGGGCCGCGTCTAACAGGAGCTCGCTATGTACCAATGGATGGCATGGACCACCCCCGTGGCCGTATTTTTTTCCTGTATCGGGCTGATGCTGGCGGGCATGACAGTGTGGGAAATCAAATCCCCAACCCTATTGCGCAAGGGCTTTTTGCCCATGCAAACCACACGTGGCGACCGCTTGTTCATCGGCCTGTTGGCCGCCGCCTATACCAACCTGGCTTTTGTCGGCCTGAGCGGCTGGATGGCGGAGTTTTTGCGGCTGGACGCGGACCCTTCGATCTGGATCAGCTTTGTGATGTCAATGGGCCTGCTCGTATTCATCATGCGCAAGGGTTAGCCTTTGGCCTGTGCGGCAAGTAGTCAAAAGTAAAGCAGCGGTTCGTTTGGCCCCTGGAGCCGTTGCTGCCTTCCAAACAGGGGTTTTTTGATCTGAGGAGACTGGCAATGAAATTGAAATATTCCGTATTGGCTGTGGCCATGGCATGCGCTGCAGCGGGTCCAGGTTGGGCTGACGAGGCGGCGGCCAAAAAATGGATTGACAGTGAATTCCAGCCGTCAACCCTGTCAAAGACGCAACAGGCGGCTGAGATGAAGTGGTTCATTGATGCCGCCAAAAAGCTTCAGGCCAAGGGCGTCAAGGAGATTTCGGTTGTGTCCGAAACACTCACAACACATGAATATGAATCCAAGACACTGGCCAAGGCCTTTGCAGAAATTACCGGCATCAAAGTCACCCATGACCTGATCGGTGAGGGCGATGTGGTGGAGAAGCTGCAAACCTCCATGCAGTCAGGCAAGTCGATCTACGACGGCTGGATCACGGACTCTGACCTGATCGGCACGCATTACCGCTACGGCAAGATCATGAACCTGACCGACTACATGGCGGGCAGCGGCAAGGAGTGGACGAATCCGGGGCTGGACCTGAAGGATTTCATCGGCACCAGTTTCACAACAGGCCCCGATGGCAAGCTGTACCAGCTGCCCGATCAGCAGTTCGCCAATTTGTACTGGTTTCGCGCCGACTTGTTTGAAAAGCCCGAGTTGAAAGCCCAATTCAAAGCGAAATATGGCTATGACCTGGGTGTGCCATTGAACTGGAGCGCCTACGAAGACATCGCTGCGTTCTTCACCAACGATGTGAAAAAGATCGACGGCAAAGCCATTTATGGCCACATGGATTACGGCAAGAAAGACCCTTCACTCGGTTGGCGCTTCACCGATGCCTGGCTGTCCATGGCCGGTGCTGCCGACATCGGGATTCCAAACGGCAAACCGGTCGATGAATGGGGCATCCGCGCGTCGGCAGACGGCTGCACGCCGCAGGGTGCCTCCGTCTCGCGTGGTGGCGCAACCAACTCGCCAGCAGCGGTGTATGCGCTCACCAAGTACATCGACTGGATGAAGCAATATGCGCCCAAAGAGGCCATGGGCATGACCTTTGGCGAATCAGGTCCGGTTCCGGCACAGGGCGAAATCGCACAGCAAATTTTTTGGTACACCGCCTTCACGGCAGACATGATCAAGCCCGGATTGCCGGTGGTCAATGCGGACGGCACGCCGAAGTGGCGCATGGCTCCCGGTCCGAACGGGCCTTACTGGAAGCAGGGCATGCAAAACGGCTACCAGGACGTCGGCTCATGGACGTTTTTCAAGAACCATGACGCCGACAAAGTCGCTGCAGCCTGGTTGTACGCACAGTTTGTGACCGCGAAAACAACCTCACTGAAAAAAACGGTGGTCGGTTTGACGCCAATTCGCGAGTCCGACATCCGGTCGCAGGCGATGACCGACATGGCGCCGAAATTGGGCGGCCTGGTTGAGTTCTACCGCAGCCCGGCCCGCGTGGCGTGGACGCCCACCGGCACGAACGTTCCTGACTATCCAAAGCTGGCTCAGCTGTGGTGGAAAAACGTGGCGGTGGCCGTGACAGGTGAAAAAACCCCACAAGCGGCGATGGACAACCTTGCGGAAGAAATGGATTCCGTCATGGCGCGCCTGGAGCGGGCAGGCATGGCAAACTGCCCACCCAAGCTAAATCCCAAGAGCAATGCCGATAAATGGCTGAGCGACAAAAACGCACCTTGGAAAAAGCTCGCCAACGAGAAGCCAAAGGGCGAAACCATTGCCTACGACACCCTGTTGACGGCCTGGAAAAACGGGAAAGTCCGCTAAACGCCCTTGTCGAAAAATTGAGCAAAAGGCCGTGCAAGTGTGACTTCCACGGCCTTTTTCCATCAGCGACCGAGGGCGTGTCTGCGCCGCCGGCTGGTAGCGCTTTGAACTTCAAATCGAATGTCTTTAACTATGTCAACTGATACACCCCCATCACCGACCGTACGGAGGGAGCTTATTTCCCGGCTTGAACAGCCGCAACACTATGACATCGCCATCGTGGGAGGCGGTGCCACCGGGTTGGGTGTGGCACTGGACGCTGCGGCAAGGGGCTTCAGTGTGGTGCTTGTCGAGTCCAATGATTTTGCCAAAGGCACGTCCTCGCGATCTACCAAGCTGGTGCACGGTGGCGTACGTTACCTGGCACAGGGAAATGTCACGCTGGTGCGAGAGGCCTTGCGGGAGCGCACCATGCTGCTGGCCAATGCGCCGCACCTGGCACAGCCGCTGCCGTTTGTGATGCCTTCCTACAAATTCTGGGAAGCGCCTTTTTATGGCATCGGGTTGAAGATCTATGACGCGCTGGCCGGCAAGGCGGGGCTGGGGCCGACCGCCTTTTTGAGCCGAAAAGAAACCCTTGAGAATCTGCCGACGCTTGAATCCCGGGGATTGAAGGGGGGCGTGCAGTACTGGGACGGTCAATTTGACGACGCGCGACTGGCCCTGGCGTTGGCCCGCACGGCTGCCAGCCAAGGGGCGTTGCTGGTCAACTACTGCGCCGTCACCCGGTTGATCCACGAAGACGGCAAAGTCATTGGCTTGTGGGTGAAAGACCGGGAAACCGGTCACACGCATGAATTGCATGCAGGCTGCGTGGTCAACGCCACCGGGGTCTGGGTGGACCGCTTGCGCCTGCAGGATGGCCAGGCCATTGGCCGGGATGCCAAGCCGATGGTCGCTCCGAGCCAGGGTGTGCACATCGTGGTCGACCGTGAGTTCCTTCCGACCGACCACGCCCTGCTGATTCCCAAGACGGCCGATGGCCGCGTGCTGTTTGCCGTGCCCTGGCTGGGCAAGACCATCCTGGGCACCACCGACACGCCGCGCCGCGACCTGGCGCGCGAACCGCTGCCGTTTCGTGAAGAGGTCGACTTCATCCTGCGCGAGTCGGCCCGTTACCTGAGCCGCGCGCCAGGCCTGGCGGACATCAAGAGCATCTGGGTGGGCCTGCGGCCGCTGGTCAAGCCGGCCGATGACGATGCCGAGCGCACCAAGTCCTTGTCGCGCGAGCACACCGTGCTGGTCAGCAAAAGCGGCCTGGTCACCGTCACCGGTGGCAAATGGACGACTTACCGCGCCATGGCCGGTGACGTGATGGAAAAATGCTTTGCCGCCGGACTGCTGACCGCCCGTACCGGACTCGCGACCGACCATCTGAGGCTGGTCGGGGCGCAAGCCTCCAGCGTGCCGATCAGCAGCGCCCCGGGGCTGCACCTGTACGGCAGCGAGGCGGGCGCGGTGCAGGCCATGCGCGGCGCTGACCACGACCTGGGCGGCGGGCTGAGTGAAGCCATGGTGCGTTTTGCCGCGCGCTACGAATATGCCCGGACCGTGGAAGATGTGCTGGCGCGGCGTTCCCGCCTGCTGTTTCTGGATGCCGCATTGGCGCGCACCCTGGCGCCTGCAGTCGCCGCGCTGCTCCAGCAGGAAAACGGAATCGACGCGCAACTGCCTGCGTTTTTGACGCTGTGCGATCAGTACTTGACGGTGCCGGCGCCCGTTTGAGGACGCTGGCGCTGGTTCAGTGCGACGGCGTGCTTTGCAAGCCACGAGGCATTGCTTTGGACGTTTGCTATATTTTCAGTAGCTGGTTGCGCCCGCTGGTATGGCGCGAATGGCCGATTTGAATGCGAATGTCCTTGTCCAGCCTGATGCTGGCGCGGTTGTTTCGCCTCGCAGAAGAGCGATGGTGAAGGCCAGCCGGACATCCAAAACGATTCGGCAGGAATATTTTTACAAACATTGTTGACACCGGCTTTTACTTTCGTGATAATCGTGGGCTTCGCTTTAACAGGCGGAGAACTTCTGCCCAGCGGAAGCATTGCAAGTGGTTTGCAGTGTGGACGACGGGCCCAAGACTGATTGGCAGGCGGTTTGCATCAAGCGGGCCGCCAATGCTGGTGCAAGTTGGGAACCAATTTAAATGATTCAAACGCAATCCAAACTCGATGTTGCTGACAACACGGGTGCCAAGTCCGTGATGTGCATCAAGGTGCTCGGCGGATCCAAGCGCCGGTACGCCAGCGTTGGTGATGTCATCAAGGTCAGTATCAAAGAAGCCGCTCCACGTGGCCGCGTCAAAAAAGGCGAGGTTTACAGTGCCGTGGTCGTTCGTACTGCCAAGGGCATCCGCCGCGGCGACGGCTCGCTTGTCAAATTCGACGGCAATGCAGCAGTGCTGCTCAATGCCAAGCTGGAGCCTATCGGCACCCGTATCTTTGGACCAGTGACGCGCGAGCTGCGCACTGAAAAGTTCATGAAGATCGTGTCACTGGCTCCTGAAGTTCTGTAAGGACCCGAGGCAATGAACAAAATTCGCAAAGGCGACGAGATCATCGTGATCACCGGTCGCGACAAGGGCAAGCGCGGCACGATCACGCAGCGCGTCGATGACAGCTATGTGCTGGTGGACGGGATCAACCTGGTGAAAAAACACACCAAGCCCAATCCGCTCAAAGGCACCACGGGTGGCATTGTTGAAAAAAGCATGCCGATTCACCAGTCCAATGTTGCTATTTTCAATGCGGCTTCGGGCAAGGCGGATCGTGTTGGTATCAAGTTGTTGGCTGACGGCAAGAAAACGCGCGTCTTCAAGTCCAGCGGCGAAGAAATTAAGGCTGCATAAACATGGCACGCTTGCAAGATCAATTCCGCGAAAAAATCGCGCCAGCCCTGATTGAAAAATTCGGCTACACGACCCCTATGCAGGTCCCGCGCATCACCAAGATCACGCTCAATATGGGTGTGAGCGAGGCAGTTGCCGACAAGAAGGTTATGGATAACGCCGTGTCCGACATGGCCAAGATTGCGGGCCAGAAGCCTGTGGTGACCAAGGCCAAGAAAGCTATCGCCGGATTCAAGATCCGCGAAGACTTGCCAATTGGCTGCATGGTCACGCTGCGCGGCGTGCAGATGTATGAATTCCTCGACCGTTTCGTGACCGTGGCCTTGCCCCGCGTGCGTGACTTCCGTGGTATTTCCGGCCGTGCCTTTGATGGCCGCGGCAACTACAACATCGGCGTGAAAGAGCAGATTATTTTTCCTGAAATTGAATACGACAAGGTTGACGCCTTGCGCGGACTCAATATCAGCATCACCACAACGGCCAAGACCGATGAAGAGTGCAAAGCCCTCCTCACCGCCTTCCGTTTTCCGTTCAAGAACTGAAGGCGCAAGATGGCAAAACAAGCCCTACTGCAACGTGAACTGAAGCGCGACAAGCTCGTCGCCAAGTTTGCCAAGAAGCATGCTGAACTCAAGGCAATCGCCAATGATTTCAAGCGCACCGACGACGAGCGCCATCTGGCCCGTCAGGAATTGCAAAAGTTGCCCCGCAATGCGAACCCGACGCGTCAGCGCAACCGCTGCGCCATCACCGGTCGTCCGCGTGGCACGTTCCGTCAATTCGGCCTGGCTCGCGCCAAGATCCGCGAGTTGGCTTTTGCTGGTGATATCCCTGGTATCACCAAGGCTAGCTGGTAAGCAATAGGAGAACCCCAGATGAGTATGAGTGATCCTATCGCCGACATGTTGACGCGCATCCGCAATGCACAAATGGTTGAAAAAGCCGTTGTGCTGGTGCCTTCGTCAAAAGTCAAAGTCGCCATTGCACAGGTTCTGAAGGATGAGGGCTATATCGATGGCTTCTCCGTCAAGGCCAACGATGGCAAGCCCCAGTTGGAAATCGCCCTGAAGTATTACGCAGGCAAGCCCGTGATTGAACGCATTGAGCGCGTCAGCCGCCCTGGCCTGCGTGTGTACAAAGGCCATGGCGCCATTCCCCAGGTCATGAATGGCCTTGGCGTGGCAATTGTCACGACGCCCCAGGGTGTCATGACTGATCGCAAAGCACGCGCTACCGGCATCGGTGGCGAAGTGTTGTGCTACGTGGCCTAACGGCGGCATTGAGGAGTAACTGAAATGTCACGTGTAGCAAAAATGCCGGTTTCCATTCCCCAGGGTGTGGACGTCGCCATCAAAGAAGACCAGATCAATGTCAAGGGCACCCTCGGTGCCTTGGCGCTGACGCAAAACGCCCATGTCGTCGTCAAAAGCGAAGACGGCAAGCTGACTTTTGTGCCGGCCAATGATTCCCGCGAAGCCAATGCCATGAGCGGCACGATGCGTCAGCTCGTGAACAACATGGTCGTCGGCGTCACGACCGGTTTCCAGAAAAAGCTGAACCTGGTCGGCGTGGGCTTCAAGGCCCAGGCGCAAGGCGACAAGCTGAACCTCACGGTGGGCTATTCCCATCCTGTGGTCATGGCGATGCCTGCGGGCATCACGGTCACCACCCCGACGCCCACCGAAGTGGTCATCAAGGGTTCTGATCGCCAACGTGTGGGCCAGATTGCCGCTGAAGTGCGCGCAGTTCGCCCTCCCGAGCCTTACAAGGGCAAGGGCATCCGTTATTCGGATGAAAAAATCACGATCAAAGAAACCAAGAAGAAATAAGGAGCTGCATCATGTTGACCAAAAAAGCGCAGCGCCTTCGCCGTTCACGCCAGACGCGTATCCGCATTGCCAACCAAGGCGTTGCCCGTCTGTCCGTCAATCGCACCAATCTTCATATCTACGCCAGTGTTATTTCTGGCGACGGCACCAAGGTGCTGGCGTCTGCTTCCACGGCTGAAGTGGAAGTGCGCAATGAAATTGGCGGCTCGGGCAAGGGTGGAAATGTTGCTGCTGCGCAGGCCATTGGCAAGCGTATTGCCGAAAAGGCAAAAGCAGCGGGTGTAGAAAAAGTGGCGTTCGATCGCGCCGGTTTTGCGTACCATGGCCGCGTTAAAGCGCTGGCTGATGCGGCTCGCGAAGCTGGTTTGCAGTTCTAAGCAGACTGGAATCAAGTATGGCTAAGTTTCAAGCTAAATCGCAAAACGACGCTCCAGACGATGGTCTGAAGGAAAAAATGATCGCGATCAACCGCGTGACCAAAGTGGTGAAGGGCGGCCGTATTCTCGGTTTCGCCGCACTCACTGTGGTTGGTGACGGTGATGGTCGGGTGGGCATGGGCAAAGGCAAATCGAAAGAAGTGCCAGCAGCCGTGCAAAAAGCCATGGAAGAAGCGCGCCGCAACATGACCAAGGTGTCATTGAAAAACGGCACGCTGCACCACAATGTGTTCGGTCACCATGGTGCAGCCAACGTCATGATGGCGCCGGCCCCCAAGGGTACTGGCATCATTGCCGGCGGTCCGATGCGCGCAGTGTTCGAAGTCATGGGCATCACCGACATCGTGGCCAAAAGCCATGGTTCGAGCAACCCGTACAACATGGTGCGCGCCACCATGGACGCACTGAAAAATTCCACCACGGCCTCCGATATCGCGGCCAAGCGTGGCAAATCAGTCGAAGAAATCTTCGGCTAAGGCGGACAGTGAAATGACCCAAGAAACCAAAGTAAAAGTCAAACTGGTTCGCAGCCCGATTGGCACCCAGGAATCCCATCGCGCCACCGTGCGCGGTCTGGGTCTGCGCGGTGTCAACAGCGTCAGCGAATTGCAGGACACGCCCGCAGTGCGCGGCATGATCAACAAGATCAGCTATCTGGTCAAAATTATTTGAGGCTTTGCGGGAAATGCCTGGTTGCTTGACAGCCAGGTTTTTTCTCCAACGGCTTAAGGACTCATCATGGAATTGAACACAATCAAGCCCAGCGAAGGCGCCAAGCATGCCAAACGGCGTGTTGGTCGCGGCATCGGCTCCGGCTTGGGCAAGACAGCTGGTCGTGGCCACAAGGGACAGAAGTCGCGTTCAGGCGGCTACCACAAGGTTGGCTTCGAAGGCGGTCAGATGCCGATGCAGCGTCGCTTGCCAAAGCGCGGCTTCAAATCGCACCTGCTTAAATTCAATGCCGAGGTCACCCTCACGGCGCTGGAGCAACTCGGCCTGGCCGAAGTTGATCTGCTGACATTGAAGCAGTCGGGTCTTGTTGGCCAGATCGCCAAGAACGTCAAGGTGATCAACACCGGTTCGCTGTCGCTGGCTGTCAATCTGACAGGCATCTCTGCCTCCGCAAGTGCCAAGACCCTCATCGAAGCCGCTGGCGGCTCGGTCGCTTAATACTTGACGGGACCAATCAGTGGCAACCAACTCGGCTCAAATTGCAAAAACCGGCAAGTTCGGTGACTTGCGCAACAGGCTTGTGTTTTTGCTGCTGGCGCTGGTCGTGTACCGTGTCGGTGCGCACATTCCGGTTCCAGGCATCGACCCCGGTCAATTGAAGGAACTGTTCAAGGGCCAGCAAGGCGGCATACTGAACTTGTTCAATATGTTCTCCGGTGGCGCCCTGTCACGATTCACGGTGTTCGCGCTGGGAATCATGCCGTACATCTCGGCTTCCATCATCATGCAACTGCTCACCTATGTGGTTCCCACATTCGAGCAGATGAAAAAGGAAGGCGAAGCCGGCAGGCGCAAGATCACGCAGTACACCCGCTACGGAACGCTTGGGCTTGCCTTGTTCCAGTCGATGGGCATTGCCGTGGCCTTGGAAAGCTCGCCTGGTCTGGTGCTTGACCCAGGGTTCGGTTTCCGGATGACGGCAGTGTTCAGCCTGACGGCGGGAACCATGTTTCTGATGTGGCTGGGTGAACAGATCACCGAGCGTGGTTTGGGCAACGGTATTTCGATACTGATCTTTGCAGGCATCGCCGCTGGTTTGCCGAGTGCGCTGGGTGGACTGCTGGAACTGGTTCGTACCGGCGCCATGAGCATCCTGATCGCGATAGTGATCGTGGCAGTTGTGGTGGCAGTCACCTACTTTGTGGTGTTTGTCGAGCGTGGGCAGCGCAAGATTCTTGTGAACTATGCCCGCAGGCAGGTCGGCAACAAGGTCTATGGCGGACAGTCGTCGCATCTTCCGTTGAAGTTGAACATGGCGGGCGTGATCCCTCCGATTTTTGCTTCTTCGATCATTCTGCTGCCGGCGACGGTGGTGGGTTGGTTCAGCACAGGCGAAAGCATGCGCTGGTTGAAAGACATTGCCAGCACGCTGACGCCAGGCCAGCCCATTTACGTGTTGTTGTATGCCAGTGCGATTATCTTTTTCTGTTTCTTTTACACGGCCTTGGTGTTCAACAGCCGTGAAACGGCGGACAACCTGAAAAAGAGCGGCGCATTCATCCCCGGCATCCGTCCAGGTGATCAGACTGCGCGTTATATCGACAAGATTCTGGTCCGGTTGACACTCGCCGGTGCGGTTTACATCACGTTTGTATGCCTGTTGCCCGAGTTTTTGATTTTGAAGTACAACGTGCCGTTTTATTTCGGTGGAACGTCGTTGATGATTATTGTTGTGGTCACCATGGACTTCATGGCCCAGGTTCAGAATTACATGATGTCGCAGCAGTATGAGTCGTTGCTGAAAAAGGCCAATTTCAAGACGTGAGGTTTTGAAGAGCCCTGACGATTTATCGCGAGCACGTGGTGTGTTCAGTTCCCAGCAAGCACAGAGTAAAAGTTTAGGAGAAAAAAATGAGAGTTTCAGCTTCGGTCAAGAAAATTTGCCGTAACTGCAAGGTCATCCGTCGCAAGGGCGTTGTCCGTGTGATCTGCACTGATCCACGCCACAAACAGCGCCAAGGCTGATTTTTAAGAGATTTAGAGGACGCACATGGCACGTATCGCTGGTATCAACATTCCGCCGCAGAAGCACGCCGAAATCGGTTTGACTGCAATCTTTGGCATCGGTCGCACGCGCGCTCGCAAAATTTGCGAAGCCTGCGAGATCGACTACGCCAAGAAAATCAAAGACCTGACCGACGGTGACCTGGAAAAGATCCGGGACCACATCGCTCAGTTCACCATCGAAGGTGATTTGCGTCGTGAAACCACGATGAACATCAAACGCCTGATGGACATCGGCTGCTACCGTGGCTTCCGTCATCGCCGTGGCCTCCCCATGCGTGGCCAGCGTACCCGGACAAATGCTCGCACCCGCAAGGGTCCGCGCAAGGCCGCCCAGTCCTTGAAAAAATAATTGAGAGATCGCTATGGCAAAATCACCCAATAACAGCGCTTCGCAGCGCGTTCGCAAGAAAGTTCGCAAGAACGTGGCCGATGGCATTGCCCACGTTCACGCCTCTTTCAACAACACCATCATCACGATCACCGATCGCCAGGGCAATGCCTTGTCGTGGGCATCGTCGGGTGGCCAAGGCTTCAAGGGTTCGCGTAAATCGACACCTTTTGCTGCCCAGGTTGCTTCCGAAGTCGCTGGCCGCGCTGCCATCGAACAAGGTATCAAGAACCTTGATGTCGAAATCAAGGGACCGGGTCCTGGACGTGAATCTTCTGTTCGTGCCTTGGGCGCGTTGGGCATTCGGATCAATTCGATTGCTGACGTGACACCGGTTCCACACAACGGCTGCCGTCCACAAAAGCGTCGCCGCATTTAATTCGTGTTGTTTCGCCCGGCCGCTTGCTCAGCAAACGGTCGGGCGTCAGCATTTTCACCAAGCCCACCGCCATCAGGTCACGACCTGCGGCTCCTGCAGAAATTGCAGCAGATGACAAAAGGATATTCAAGTGGCACGTTACCTCGGCCCCAAGGCCAAACTTTCCCGCCGTGAAGGCACTGACCTTTTCCTGAAGAGCGCCCGCCGCTCGATCAGCGACAAGGCCAAATTTGACTCAAAGCCCGGTCAGCATGGCCGCACTTCTGGCACCCGCACTTCCGACTACGGTTTGCAACTGCGCGAAAAGCAGAAGGTCAAGCGCATGTACGGTGTTTTGGAAAAGCAGTTCCGCCGTTACTTCGAGGAAGCTGATCGCCGTCGCGGCAACACGGGCGCCAACCTGCTGTCCGTGCTGGAATCGCGCCTTGACAATGTGGTTTACCGCATGGGCTTCGGCTCAACCCGTGCTGAAGCGCGCCAGTTGGTTTCCCACAAAGCCATGACGGTCAATGGCCAGTCGGTCAACATTCCGTCGTATATGGTCAAAGCCGGTGACGTCATTGCCGTGCGCGATAAGTCCAAAAAACAGACCCGTATTGCCGAGGCGCTCGAACTCGCCAAGCAGGTTGGCCTGCCAGCCTGGGTGGACGTGAATGCTGACAAAGGTGAAGGTACTTTCAAGAAAGTGCCTGATCGTGACGAATTTGCTGCAGACGTCAACGAATCGTTGATTGTCGAGCT
>JBBSRS010000016.1:0-16293 GCA_038242795.1 Burkholderiales bacterium | reverse complement strand
GGGATTTGGGGAAGTGGCCATGGGTGAACTCCTGAATGAAAAAACCGGAACAGTCTTGCCGGCAAGCCAGCGCTGCAAACAAGGCCCGGTGATCCAGAAAAGCGCTAAAAAATCAGGTAAGGGTGGATCGCCGGGCTCAGGAATGTGTCACAGGCTGGTATGGCCACTGTAGCGGGCAGCCTGCCCCTGCGCGCATTGCCACAGAGGCAATGCGCGCGCGCGCAAAAGCGCTGGCATACAGGTTGAACGTTGAAGTGGATCGCATACAGCTTGATCCTAGCATCCAGTCTGGCGAAGGGAAACCGGATGAATCCCTTTTTGACACTCAATGCGACAGGATTTTGTTCAAAAAGTCCTTGGTTCGTTCCTGACGGTTTTCCGGGTGGCTGAAGAATTCGTCTTTCGAGCAGTCTTCGAGGATGCGTCCGCCCACATCCATGAAAATCACGCGGCTGCCGACCTTCTTGGCAAATCCCATCTCGTGGGTCACGACCATCATGGTCATGCCGTCGGTGGCCAGGCCCATCATGCAGTCAAGCACCTCGCCGACCATCTCGGGGTCCAGCGCCGAGGTCGGTTCGTCGAACAGCATGGCAATCGGGTCCATGCTCAGTGCCCGGGCAATCGCCACGCGCTGCTGCTGGCCGCCCGACAACTGGCCGGGAAACTTGTCCTTGTGCAGCATCAGCCCGACGCGGTCCAGGTATTTCAGGCCATGGGTTTTGGCCTCGTCGGGCTTGCGGCCCAGCACCTTGACCTGCGCCAGCGTCAGGTTCTCGGTCACGCTCAGGTGCGGAAACAGCTCGAAATTCTGGAACACCATGCCGACGCGGCTGCGCAGCTTGGGCAGGTCGGTCTTCGCGTCGTGCACCGCCTGGCCATCGACAAAAATCTGGCCTTTCTGGAAAGGCTCCAGCGCGTTGATGACCTTGATCAGGGTCGATTTGCCCGAGCCCGAGGGTCCGCACACCACGACCACTTCGCCTTTTTCAATGCGCGTGCTGCAGTTGTTCAGCACCTGCACGTCGCCGTACCACTTGGAAACTTCCTTTAACTCAATCATCTTTTTCTCCAATATTCTCTGGGGTGTTGGTGCATCAGGCAAGGGTTCAGCGAATGATGGCAATGCGGTTGTTCAGCCGCTTGACCATCCAGGACAGGCTGTAGCACAGCACAAAATAGACCACGGCGGCCAGCAGGTATGACTCTTCGGGCCGGCCGTAGATCTTGCCGGCGGTGGTGAAGCCCTTGAGCAGGTCGTAGGCACCAATGGCATAGACCAGCGAGGTGTCCTGAAACAGGATGATGGTTTGCGTGAGCAGCACCGGCACCATGTTGCGAAAGGCCTGCGGCAGGATGATCAGCCGCATGTTCTGCCCGTAGGTCATGCCCAGCGCCCGTCCCGCATTCACCTGCCCGCGCGAGATCGACTGGATGCCGGCGCGCACGATTTCGCTGAAATATGCCGCTTCGAAGGCAATGAAGGTGATGGTGGCCGACAGCTCCGCACCGATGGGCCGGCCGATGAGGGTCGGCACCAGCAGGAAGAACCACAGGATCACCATCACCAGCGGAATCGAGCGCATGCCGTTGACATAGATGGTGGCGGGAATCGCCAGCAGTTTGTTGCCCGACAGGCGCATCAGCGCCAGCAGCGTGCCCAGGACAATGCCGCCCAGCGTGGCAATCACCGTCAGCTGCACGCTGAACAAAAAGCCGCTGATGACGAACTTGGACAGGATGTCCCAGCTCAGAAAGGTCAGGTCAAGTCCGAACATGTCAATGTCCTCCACCGGTAGCGCCGACCACGACCAGGCCCGGTATCTGCATTTTCTTTTCCACCAGTGCCATCATCCGGTTCACTGCAAACGCGGAAATCGCGTAGAGCAAGGTGACGGCGATGTAGATCTCGACGCCACGCGAGGTTTCTTCCTGCGCCTGCATGGCGAACATGGTGAGTTCGGCAATCGACACGGCAAACGCCACCGACGAATTCTTCAGCAGGTTCATCGACTCACTAGTCAGCGGCGGCATGATGATGCGAAAAGCCATCGGCAGGATCACGTAGCGGTAGGTCTGCACGGTGGTGAAGCCCAGCGCCATGCCGGCATAGCGCTGGCCGCGCGGCAGCGCCTGGACGCCGGCGCGCACCTGTTCGGCAATGCGGGCCGAGGTGAAAAACCCCAGCGCCAGCACCACCAGCACGAAACCGGGCACCTGCTGCATCGCCGGGAACATTTTGGGCACGACGAAATACCACAGGAAAATTTGCACCAGCAGCGGAATGTTGCGGAACAGCTCGACCCAGAAATTGCCCAGCCGCACCAGCCACGGGCTGTTTGGCAACGTGCGCAAGGTGCCCATCAGCGAACCGACAACCATGGCGACAAACCAGGCGGCCACGGCCACAGCCAGCGTCCAGCCCCAGGCGGTCATCATCCACTCCAGGTAGGTGCGTCCACCACCATCGTCATTTAAAAAAACTTTCCAATCCCATGTCATGGTGACTCCTGCCTGTTGTTGTTCGCTGGCTGGTGAAAATTCTGCAGGTCAAACAACAAACCCCGCCAGTGCAATCACCAGCGGGGTCTGCTGACCTTGAGGGCCAGAATTACTTCTTGGCGTACTCTTCCATCGGCTTGTCGTTCGGCGTGGCCCAGGCGGCCTGGGTGCTTTCACTCACAGGCAGGCCGACCCGGGTATTTTTCGGTGGAATCGGCTGCATGAACCACTTGTCCCAGAGCTTGTTGATTTCGCCGGTCTTGATCAACCCGTCAATGGTGTCGTCGCCAATCTTTTTCAGGTTGACATCGTCCTTGCGAATCATGATGGCAATCGGCTCGACGCTGAGCACTTCGCCAACGATCTTGAAATCAGCCGGGTTCTTGGAAGACGCAATATTGCCGGCGAGGATCGATCCATCCATGACAAACGCATCGGCGCGGCCCGATTCCAGCAGCAGGAAGCTGTCGGAGTGGTCCTTGCCATAGATTTCCTTGAAGTCGACATTGGTGGCGCGCTGGTTTTTCCGCAGCGTCTGCACCGATGTGGTTCCGGTGGTGGTGGCGACGCTCTTGCCGTTGAGCTGGGCAATCGAGGTGATGCCGGAATTGGCCTTCACCGCGATGCGCACTTCTTCCACAAAAGTGGTGTGCAGGAAGGCGACATCCTTGGCGCGTGTGACGTTGTTGGTGGTCGAGCCGCATTCGATGTCGACCGTGCCGTTCTGGACCAGTGGAATCCGGTTTTGCGAGGTGACGGGCAGGTACTTGACTTCAAGCTTGCGGCCCGCCGCTTTTTCGAGGTTGGCAATGATGCGGTTGCAGATCTCGACGTGATAACCCACGTATTTGCCATCACCCAGGGTATAGGACAGGGCGCCGGATGAATCGCGGACGCCCATGGTGACGACGCCCGAAGCCTTGGCCTTGGCAACGGTATCGGTCGCCTGAGCAAAAGCTGCACCTGACGCGAGTAGCGCAAGCGCCAGAGTGGCTGTCTTGAATTTCATGAAATCTCCTGTGAACAAACGATTGAAAAAACTATTCTATAGAGGCCGACAGCAAGCCGGTGCCAAGGTTTACCCGGCCTGCTTGCCAGAAAATCCGGCCTGCCATGACGACTTTGCCACCCGCCCATTGCCGGGCAAAACAGGCTTTTCAGCCTGGAATACGAACCTGGGGAATGTCACTTCCTGTAAGCAATTTTTGCGCCATTGACTTCCCGTGCATCGGCTGTGCACGCGGCCTGGCATCGGAACACCTGTGTCGCCACAAAGTGAAGTCGTGCCGGCAAACGAGAACTGAAAAATTTTCGGGGTAAAAAATGGCGTCAAAAATTGGGCGTAACGGACTGTAATTTCAAGACCCTGAAACCGCCAATGCTGTTTGCAGGAGAAATTATGCAAGATAGTTATGACAACTCCGGGTTGCTACCTAGCTGCAGGCGCTGGCTGCACAGGGGCTGGCGGGACTTCCAGGCCGACCGTGTTGATTTTGCTTTCGGCCTGCGACTGCAAGTAGCGCCACAAATCCTGCGCATGGTGTTTGACCACATTGCGCGCGTTGGGACGTTCACGGTAGACCCTGACGTCCATCGTCATCTCCAGGCCGGTACCGGCACTGACCAGCTTTCGGGAACGAAGCTCTTTTCGCACGGCGCTGAAAGGAAGAAATGCCATGCCGTGCCCCTCCAGCGCCATCGCCTTCAGCCCTTCGGCCATGTCGGTCTCGTACACCCTGTCGAGATGAATGGGAATGCTTGACTGCTTGAGGATCAGTTCCACCATGCGCCCCAGATAGGCCCCAGGCGCATAGCCCAGGTAAGGCAGGGGCTGGCCAACACGCCCGGGAAGCCGAAATTCAGGCTCGCCATCGGCGTTTGCCCGGCAAAACGGCGCCAGCACTTCCTGGCCCAGCAACACCATCTCGTAGCGGTCGGCGTTCAGCTGGAAAGGCTGCGAGTCATGGTGGTAGGAAATCAGAAGGTCGCAGTTGCCTTCGGTCAGACGCAGCACCGCGTCATGCACGTTGAGCGCAATCAGCCGGCTCTTGATCGGGCCGAACTTGTCGCGCAGGCTGCTGACCCAGGCCGGAAAAAAGGTGAAGGCCAGCGTGTGCGGCACCGCGAACTCGATGAAATCCTGGCCCGCCGCCGTGTGGCCGCGCAGCATGGCCCGGGTGGACTGCAGGCCCTGCAGCATTTCCAGCGACTGGTTGTAAAGCGTCTTGCCCGCCGGCGTCAGCCGCGTCGGGTAAGAGCTTCGGTCCACCAGGTCGGTGCCGGCCCAGGCTTCGAGCGCCTGGATGCGCCGCGAAAACGCCGGCTGCGTGACATGGCGCAGCTGCGCGGACCGGCTGAAGCTTCGGGTTTCAGCGAGCGAGACAAAATCTTCCAGCCATTTGGTTTCCATGCGGGGAATTATCAACGCGGGTTTGAGCCGAAAACGACAAGCTACCGTCAAAATAAATGCTTTTTTGTACCTGACAGGCAGTTCGCGCCATAACGTCGTACCGGACAAAACGCTTCTTTATCAATAGCTGCTTGCGCCCGCTGCGTAAGCGCTAGACGCCAATTTCATCCAGAATCCGGTCGCTGGCCTGCTGCTGCATGGCCCACATGTCGGCATAGCGGCCGTTGGCGGCCAGCAGCGCGGCGTGGTGGCCGCGCTCGACGATGCGGCCGGCGTCCATCACCAAAATCTCGTGCGCATCGACCACCGTGGACAGCCGGTGCGCAATCACCAGCGTCGTCTTGTTCTGCGCGGCAGTGCGCAATTCGCTCTGGATGGCGCGCTCGTTGGCCGAGTCCAGCGCCGACGTGGCCTCGTCAAAAATCACCACCGGCGGGTTTTTCAGCAAGGTGCGGGCAATCGCCACGCGCTGCTTTTCGCCGCCCGACAGCTTCAGGCCGCGCTCGCCCACCATCGTCTGGTAGCCCGTTGGTGTCGAGACGATGAAGTCGTGGATGCGCGCGGCCTTGGCGGCCGCTTCAACCTCTTCATGCGTCGCACCGGGCTTGCCGTAGGCGATGTTGTACTCGACCGTGTCGTTGAACAGCACCGTGTCCTGCGGCACGATGCCGATCGCCTGTCGCACGCTGGCCTGTGTGACGTGCTTGATGTCCTGCCCGGCAATCGTGATGCGGCCGTGCTGCACGTCGTAGAAGCGGTACAGCAGCCGCGCCAGCGTGGACTTGCCGGCACCCGACGAACCGACCACGGCGACGGTCTTGCCGGGCGGGATTTCAAAACTCACGTGGTGCAGGATCGGCCGCGCCGGGTCGTAGGCGAAGCTGACATTTTCAAAACGCACCGCCGGTGTCGCCTCGATGCGCAGCGGCTCGGCGCCCGGCTCGTCGGCAATTTCACGCTCGCGCTCCATCAGCGTGAACATTTTTTCCAGGTCGGTCAGGCTTTGCTTGATCTCGCGGTAGATCACGCCCAGAAACCCCAGCGGGATGTAGAGCTGGATCATGAAGGCGTTGACCATCACCAGGTCGCCCAGTGTCATACGGCCATCGACCACGCCCTGCGTGGCACGCCAGAGCATCGCCACCAGGCCAAAGGCAATGATGAGCTGCTGGCCGGCGTTGAGCATGCTCAGCGTGCGCTGGCTGGTGATGGCGGCGGCACGGTAGCGCACCAGGTTCTCGTCGTAGCGCCGGGCCTCGAACTCTTCGTTGTTGAAATACTTGACGGTTTCGTAGTTGAGCAGCGAGTCGATGGCGCGGCTGCTGGCCAGCGAATCGAGCTCGTTCATGGTCTTGCGAAACTGCGTGCGCCAGTTGGTGACGGTCACGGTGAAGGTGATGTAGAACACCAGCGCAATCAGGGTGATGCCGGCAAACCAGACATCGAACTTGATGGCCAGCAGGCTCAGCACCAGCGTCACCTCGATCAGCGTCGGGATGATGCTGTAGAGCGAATACGAGATCAGCGAATGCACGCCGCGCGTGCCGCGCTCGATGTCGCGCGTCATGCCGCCGGTCTGGCGCTCCAGGTGAAATCGCAGGCTGAGCGCATGCAGATGCCGGAACACTTCAAGCGAGATGCGCCGCGCCGCGCCCTCGGTGGCCTTGGCAAACACCAGTTCGCGCAGCTCGGTGAACAGCGTGGTCGACAGCCGCAGCAGGCCATAGGCCACCAGCAAGGCCAACGGCACGACCAGCACCGCCTGCACATCGCCGGGCTTGAGGCTCAGGGTATCGACCAGGTCTTTGAGCAGCAGCGGCACGCCGACGTTGGCCAGCTTGGCGCCCAGCATGAAGGTCAGCGCGGCCAGTGCGCGCCACTTGTATTCCCACAGGTAGGGAAACAGCCTTTTCAGCGTGGCCCAGTCGGAACGCACGGGCGCGGGCGCTGCAGGGACGCCGGGGGTGGCCACGGCAGGCGCGGGATAGGGATCAGCGGTGGAAGCTCGGGAACGCATAAGTCACAATCGTTGGTGTCGTTTTTTCAAACCTCAGAGATTGTGCCTATGTCCCTTGAATCAAGCGCCTCACCGGCCAATACCGCGGGCAACGCTGCCACCGCCCCAGGCCCCTTCGTCGCCACCGACCTGGAAACCCGCGCCCTGCATGGCCAGTTGCCGGCCGACAAGGAACTGGTGCTCAAGGTCATCCCGATGCCACGCGACTGCAATGCCAACGGCGACATTTTTGGCGGCTGGGTGATGGCGCAGGTGGACCTGGCGGGCGCGGTGCTGCCGGCACGCTATGTCGAGGGCCGCATGGCGACCGTGGCGGTGAACCAGTTCATCTTCAAGCAGCCGGTGCGGGTCGGCGACATTTTGTCCTTTTTTGCCGTCGTGACACGCATCGGCAACACCTCGATCACGGTGCAGGTCGAGGTGTTTGCCGAGGGGTTCCGGGCGCAGGGCCGTTACTACAAGGTCACCGAAGCCAGCCTGACCTACGTGGCGATTGACGACGCGGGCAAGCCGCAAAAGATCGCCAGGCCTTGAAAGCTATTGAATAAATAGCATCCTGTGCATGCCGGGTATGCGCAAGACGCACTTTTGACCATATAACAGTTGACGACAAGGAGTTGGCATGGGTTCAGGCATGTGGCAGGAGGTGGGGCAGACCATCGCCTCTGAATTTTCCGACCTGCCCGATGCCGCGCAGGTCACCCGGATTTTGCTTCGCCTGACACTGGCGGCGCTGCTGGGCGGCCTGCTGGGCATCGAGCGCGAGCAAAAAGGCAAGGCGGCCGGGTTGCGCACCCACATGCTGGTGGCCATGGGCGCGGCGCTGTTCGTGCTGCTGTCGCAGCAGTCGGGCATGGAAGACGATGCCGTCAGCCGCGTGGTGCAGGGCATCATTGCCGGCATCGGGTTTCTGGGTGCGGGCACCATCCTCAAGGGCGACGACGAGGACAAGGTCAGGGGCCTGACGACGGCTGCCGGCATCTGGCTGACCGCCGCCATCGGCGTGGCCGCCGGCATGGGGCGCGAGTCCACGGCGGTGCTGAGCACGCTGCTGGCGCTGGCCATCTTCAGCGTGATGCCACGGTTGGTCCGACTGATTGAAAAACCCCAGGCGCTGGTGGTCGACGAAAGTGCCGAAAAGGACAAGGGATGAGCCTGTCCGCAAGCAGCGCCAGACGCTGCGGGGATCAGCCCTTGAGCCGCTGCGACACGAATTCAGCTTCATAATCCTGCGCCAGCGACAGCTTTTCGTCCTCGCCCAGGACCTTGCCGGCCAGCTGAAAGACCCTGTTCTCTTCGTCTTCCAGATGGTGGTAAATCTTGTGGTGCAGCGCCCTGGCCGCCACCAGCCAGGCGGCTGAACCGGGGTCGGTGGCTTCCAGCGCCTCGACCAGCCTGTCCATCTGATGGTGCTCCGCCATGCCGTGCTGCGAAGTCTGCAGCGTCATGCCATGCGCGATCAGCGGCACATAGAAAAACCGTTCTTCGGCGGCGCAATGCGCTGCCAGTTCAAGTTTGAGCGATCGCAAGATCGACGCCCGTTCAGCCATCTCGCCCTGCGCCAGGATCAGGTTGTCGGCCAGCGCGCGCTGGGTCACATGGCTGATGCGCAGTGCTTCGAAAATGTTCATCGATTCAGTATGCGAACAAGGCGGCAGACCGGCCTGTAGGCCAAGGGCGAAAGCTGCCCGTATTCCAGCGCGCCCACCCCGGGTTTTCCTGGCGGGGCAGCCGCACCGGCCGGCGGGCGATGGCTGCTTGCATGCCTTATGCGTTAAAAGAATGGGTTTTCAGGGAAAACCCCGGCAAACACGCTAAATTAGCCCTTATGAAAAAAGTTCTGATCTTTGGCGGCACCGGCTTTGTCGGCACCCAGGTTTGCGAAAAACTCAACCAGCTGCAGTGCCGCGTGACCGTGGCCACGCGCCGCAGCGCCAGCGCCCGGCACCTGCAACTGCTGCCGCTGGTGGACGTGGCACAGATCGACCTGCATGACGCTGCCGCGCTGGCCGCGCTGGTGGCGGGGCACGACGCGGTGGTCAACCTGATTGCCATCCTGCACGGCTCGGAAGACGCCTTTCAGAAGGCGCATGTGCAGTGGCCGCTGAACCTGGTGCGCGCCTGCAAGGCGGCCGGCGTGCGGCGGCTGGTGCACATCAGCGCCCTGGGCGCCGCCACCGATTCGGCCTCGATGTACCAGCGCAGCAAGGCGCGCGGCGAAGCTGCCCTGCTCGGCTCGGGGCTGGACGTGACGGTGCTGCGCCCCAGCGTCATCTTTGGCGCCGACGACAAGTTCCTCAACACCTTCGCCAGCCTGCAGCAGGTGTTTCCGGTGATTCCGCTGGCCGGCAGCGATGCGCGCTTCCAGCCGGTGTGGGTCGGCGACGTGGCCAGCGCCGTAGTGCGCTGCCTGGAGGACCTGGAAACCATCGGCCAGGTGTACGAAGCCTGCGGCCCGGATGTCTTCACGCTGCGCCAGCTGGTGCAGCTGGCCGGCCGCTACGCCGGCATTGCCAAAGGCCACGGCCGGCCGGTGATCGGGCTGCCCAACGCGCTGGCGCGGGTGCAGGCGTTTTTCATGGAGCTTGCGCCCGGCGACCCGGTGCTCAGCCGCGACAACCTGGACGCCATGAAGACCGACAACGTCGCCACCGGCAAACTTCCCGGACTGCAGGCGCTGGGCATCACACCGGCGTCGCTGGCAGCGATCGGCCCGACCTACCTGGGCGCGCGGGGCTTGCGCAGCGGCCTGATGGCCAAACGCAAAACCTCCGGCCGGTTCTGACCCGTTGCCTTCGTCATCACCAGGAAACCCCATGCTCAAGCTCTACATCGGCAACAAAAACTACTCGTCCTGGTCGATGCGGCCGTGGGTGCTGCTCACGCAGGCCGGGATTGAGTTTGAAGAAATCATCGTCCGCTTCGACTCGTTTGACGAGGGTTCCGACTTCCGCAAGCAGATCAGCACCGTCAGCCCGGTGGGCAAGGTGCCGGTGCTGGACGACGACGGCTTCAAGGTCTGGGACACGCTGGCCATTGCCGAATACCTGGCCGAGCGTTTTCCTGAAAAAAACCTCTGGCCGCAATCTGTTCAGGCCCGGGCCCGGGCTCGCAGCCTCTGCGCCGAAATGCACAGCGGCTTTGCCGCCCTGCGCGGTGCGTGCCCGATGAACATCGAGGCCGACCTGGCGAGCGCCGGCCAGTTGATCTGGCGCGACAGACCCGCCGTGCGCACCGACGTGGCGCGCCTGGTGGCCATGTGGCGCGAACTGCTGGCCGGACACGAGGGGCCGATGCTCTTCGGCGACTTCTGTATTGCCGACGCTTTTTTTGCGCCGGTCTGCATGCGGTTAAAAAACTATGCCCTGCCGGTGCCCGACGACATTGCCGCCTACCTCGACCGCCTGTGCGCCATGCCCGGCGTCAAGTCCTGGATGGATGGCGCACTGGCGGAAAACGATTTTCGCGCATTCGAGGAGCCCTACCGGCTGCAGCGCTGACCTGGCGCACGCCGGGCATCAAGCCTGCGCCTTCATCGCCCCGCGGATGTTCATCGCCGCCAGGCAGACCTGCAGCACGATGAGCGCCGGCGCGCCGGTGTGAACACCCCAGACAATCCACAGCACATTGCTGACCAGGAACAGCCAGAAACCCCAGTTGCGCTTGCCCTTGTGGCTGGAGGCGACATACCAGGACGCCACCACGGTGACCAGCATGGCCGGCCATTGCACCAGGTTCAGCAGGTCCATGCGGCCTCCTGGCTGGTGGTGCCCGCTAGACAGGGAGGTAGGGGTCGGGTAGGGAAGGCGTCATATTCAATAAAAGGCATGGCGAAGGTGTCCATCTCAAGGCAGTCCGGCCACACGGTATGGCATGGCCCGGATACCGACAGCATCCCCGGACGGGAGCCCCGTCAGCGCTGGCAATATTCCACAAATGCGGTAGGAAACCGGCGCTTGCGCCAGCGGGGCAACAGCTTGCCCGCGAAGGCCCGCCTCCGCCCGTGCGCCGGCGCTAAACTGCCCGCATGAAAATCTACATGGTCGGCGGCGCGGTGCGCGACAAATTGCTGGGCCTGCCGGTACAGGACCACGACTGGGTGGTGGTGGGCGCCACGCCCGAGGCCCTGACGGCGCAGGGCTTCTTGCCGGTGGGCAAGGACTTTCCGGTGTTTTTGCACCCGCAAACGCGTGAGGAATACGCACTGGCGCGCACCGAGCGCAACAGCGCGCGCGGCTACCGGGGCTTTACCGTCCATGCCGCGCCCGACGTGACGCTGGCGCAGGACCTGGCGCGGCGCGACCTGACGATTAATTCCATAGCTGCTCCCGCCCGCCCACAAAGCGCCAATGGCACTTTTGAGCCTGATTTCGATGCGCTGGTCGACCCTTACGGCGGCCAGCGCGACTTGCAGGCCAAAGTATTGCGCCATGTCACCGACGCCTTTCGCGAAGACCCGGTGCGCATCCTGCGGCTGGCGCGGTTTGCGGCGCGCTTTGCCGACTTTTCCGTCGCGCCGGAAACGCTGGCGATGATGCGCGACATGGTGGAGGACGGCGAGGTCGATGCGCTGGTGCCCGAGCGCGTCTGGCAGGAACTGGCGCGCGGCCTGATGGAGCCAACGCCTTCGCGCATGCTCGATGTGCTGCGCGAATGCGGTGCGCTGCGCCACCTGCTGCCCGAAGTGGACCGGCTCTGGGGCGTGCCGCAGCGTGCCGAATACCACCCCGAAATCGACACCGGCCTCCACCTGATGATGGTGCTGGACATGGCCGCGCAACTCGGCGCGCCGCTGCCGGTGCGCTTTGCCTGCCTGTGCCACGACCTGGGCAAGGGCACGACGCCCGCCGACATGCTGCCGCGCCACATCGGCCATGAGGAGCGAAGCGCCAAACTGCTCAAGGGCGTGTGCCAGCGCCTGCGTGTGCCGGTGGAATGCCGCGAAATTGCCGACGTGGTGGCGCGCGAGCATGGCAATATTCATCGGAGCAGCGACTTCAGCCCCGCCGCCGTGGTGCGCCTGCTGGAGCGCTGCGACGCGTTTCGCAAGCCGCAGCGTTTTGCCGACATCCTGCTGGCCTGCGAGTGTGATGCGCGCGGCCGGCTCGGGCTGGAAGAATCGGCTTATCCGCAGCGGCTCCGGATGCTGTCAGCGTTGTCGGCAGCCCAAAGCGTGGCAACCGACCAGGTCGCCGACCAGGCCATGGCGGCCGGCCAGAGTGGCCCGAAGATTGGCGAATGGATTCACCGGGCGCGGGTGGAAACCGTCGGCCAGCAGCTGGCTTTTGCGCCAGCGCTGGCGGTGTCGCCTTGAGCCCTCAGGAAACAATATAGGCGGCGGCCCCGGTCGACAGCAGCTTGCCGTCCGCCCCTAAAAACTCCATGCGCGTGCTGGCCACGCGCGAGCCCAGGCGCATCACTTCGGCGCGCAATTCGAAATGCGTGCCGATGCCGGGACGCAGGTAATCGACGCGCAAATCAATCGTCCCCAGCTTGTGAAAGCGCTGCAGCCGCTGCTCCGGGGTGTCGTTCATGTGCCGGGCGCCAATCGCCACCATCACCGCCAGCCCGCCCATGGCGTCCAGCCCGGCGCTGATGACGCCGCCGTGGATGCGGTTGTAGGCCGGATGGCCGATGAGGTCGTGCCGCATGTCGATGCGGGCGGAGACCCGGTCGGGCTGGAGCGAGGTGATCTTCAAACCGAGCAGCTGGTTGAAAACAATTTTTTCCTCGAAGATGGCCTTGAGTCCGGTGATGAACTCCTCTTCAAACTCTGGCACGGGCGCTGCAGGGATCAGGTGTTGGGTCATGGCCTGCATTGTCGGCGAGCGCTGGCCGGATCATGACAACCGGCCAGCCTGCTTGTCCGGAAAATTGCCAGACGGCCAAAAAAAAACGGCACCCGAAGGTGCCGCCATTGGATGCCGGGGCGTTGAAGGCCCCGGTTTCCGGATCAATGCTTACTCGGCTTTTTGGGCAGCGGTGGACAGAGAGGAGATGTTGGACTCGACCATTTGCGCAGCCTGCTTGGCGCTTTTCTGGGCGGTTTCCACGGCATTGTTGCCGGCCGTCATGGCGGACTTGATGACTTCCACGGCGGCTTCGGAGCCGGCCGGTGCATTCTTCAGCGAGGTTTCCAGCAATTCCGTGACGGCCTTTTGCGATTCGGCGCTGGCCGATTCGAACACCTGGGTGAAGTCGGCCGTGCTGCCGGACACGATGTCGTACAGGTGACGGCTGTAGGACGCTGCTTTTTCAGCCATTGGCTTGGCCATGCCCGATTGCAGGGTCATCAGCGCCTGGACATCCTTGACTTCGGTCAGGGCTTGCAGGTGGCCGATGGACTCGCCCATCAGCGCCTTGGAAGCGGCCATGTTCAACTCGATCAGCTTTTCAAAGCTGGCGAAGGCTTTTTCCGACAGGCCGGCAAAGGCGTCGACGTTGGATTTTTGGGTGGCGATCAGCTGGTCGTTGTTGAAGTTCATGGGGGTTCCTTGGGTTGGCATCAAAAAATGTTGCAGTGCAGCAATTACACCATCACAAGACGCTTAATGCAAGCGAGCTTTCTTTGTGCCGTTGTAAATAGTGGAAACCCTTGGATTTTTGGGCAGGGTTTGAGGGCCGGCCCGCGCTTTCCCGGCGATATAGTGGCGCGATGCACATCTGCCGGTTCCGATCAGCGTCACCCGTGGCCAGACCCACGCCCTGCCAGGGTCTGGTTGCATGATGCCTCGCCTGCATGAATTCCTGAGCCAGTGGGGGCTGACGGTGCATGGCCTGGTGACGCTGGCCGGCCTGATGGTCTATGTCATCGCCTCGCACACCCGGCGCCAGCGCAGGCACCCGTCGGCCGCCATTGCCTGGGTCGTGTCGCTCGCGCTGATGCCTTACCTGGCACTGCCGCTGTACCTGTTGTTTGGCAGCCGCAAGGTGGCGCGCGGTCCGCTGCTGCGCGACACGCCTGCCCTGCCGGTCAACGCACCGGCGTCGAATGCGCCGGCGCACCGGTTCCAGCAGCTGGCCGCTTCCATGGGCCTGCCGCCCGCTGCGGCCTACGAGCAGCTGGCCATTCACCAGGATGGAAAGGAAGCGCTGGCGGCACTTCGCAGCGTGCTGCTGGCAGCCCGGCAGACGCTGGACATCTGCACTTTTTTGCTCGGTCGCGACGCCCTGGGGCAGGAGGTCAGCGACCTGCTGATGCAGCAGGCGCGCCGCGGCGTGCGCGTGCGCCTGCTGGTGGACGGCATCGGCGTCTACCTGGGCGGACGGCCCGACCTGAAGCCGCTGTCGGCGGCCGGCGTGCAGGTGGCGCTGTTCGTCTCGCCTTTTCGCTCGCCGCTGCCCGGCCGCACCAACCTGCGCAACCACCGCAAGATGGTGGTGGCCGATGGCCAGCGCATGTGGACCGGCGGGCGCAACCTGGCGGCCGAATACTTTGTCGGCGACCTGGCCCGCCAGCCGCCCAAAGCGCCGTGGATCGACCTGAGCTTTGACATGCGCGGTGACCTGGCGCGCCAGGCGCATCAGCGCTTTGACCAGGACTGGGACTTTGCCACGCAGGCAGAAGCGACTACCCGGATACCGGCCGCACTGGCCGAGCCGGCCGGCGATGCAGCGGGGGCGCAGCTGATTGCCAGTGGCCCCGACCAGGCAGAGGACACGCTGTATTCGCTGCTGATCGCCAGCTGCTTCACGGCGCGCAGCCGCATCCTGCTCGTCACGCCCTACTTTGTGCCCGATGCCACGCTGATGATGGCGCTGACGCTGGCCGCCCGGCGCGGCGTGGCGGTTGACCTGGTGCTGCCGCGCCGTTCCAACCACCGGCTGGCCGATATGGCGCGCCCGGCCGCCCTGCGAGAAATGGCGGCCGCAGGCGCCAGCGTCTGGCTGGTCGATGGCATGGTCCATGCCAAGGCCGTCGTCATCGACACCGAGCTGGCGCTGGCCGGATCGGCCAACCTCGACGAGCGCAGCCTGTTTTTGAATTACGAGCTGATGGTTGCCTTTTTCAGGCCCGCCGACGTGCACCGCTTTGCCTGCTGGATCGGGCAGCAGCGCGCCGCAGCCAGGCGCTACCGGGCAAAGGCTCCGAGCGCGATGGTCGAGTTTGCAGAAGGCTTGATCCGCTGGCTGGCGTTTCAGCTCTGAACGGGGCGCTGCGCAGAAGGTGCGGGCGCGGTCAGGGCCCTTACTTGATCTGCAAGGGCGCGAACGACTTCACCAGGTCATCGAGCGCCTTCATCTGCGCCAGGAAAGGCTCGAGCTGGTCCAGCGGCAAGGCGCTCGGACCGTCGCACCGGGCATGGTCAGGGTCAGGGTGCGCTTCCAGGAACAGGCCCGCCAGGCCCACCGCCAGGCCGGCGCGCGCCAGGTCGGCCACCTGCTGGCGACGCCCGCCCGATGCCGCCCCTTCGGGGTCGCGCTGCTGCAGCGCATGCGTGACATCGAAAATGATCGGCAGGTCATTGCAAACCTTTTTCATCACCCCGAAGCCCAGCATGTCCACCACCAGGTTGTCGTAACCGAAGCAGGTGCCGCGGTCGCACAGGATCAGCTGGTCGTTGCCGGCTTCACGGAACTTTTCGACAATGTTGCCTACCTGCGCGGGGCTGAGGAACTGCGGCTTCTTGATGTTGATGACCCGGCCGGTCCTGGCCAGCGCCACGACCAGGTCGGTTTGCCGCGCCAGAAAGGCCGGCAGCTGCAGCACGTCGACCACCTCGGCCACGGGCGCCGCCTGCCAGGTCTCGTGGACATCGGTGATCAGCGGCACACCGAATTCCGCCTTCACCGCCTCGAAAATCCGCAGTCCTTCCTCAAGCCCGGGGCCACGGTAGGAATGGATGGACGAGCGGTTGGCCTTGTCAAAGCTGGCCTTGAAGACGTAGGGAATGCCCAGCTTCTGGGTGACGCGCACATATTCTGCGCACGCGCGCAGCGCCAGGTCGCGCGATTCGAGGACATTGATGCCGCCGAACAGCACGAAGCTGCCGGCGTTGCTGACGTTGATGTGGTGGTTGATGGTGATCACATAACTCTCCAGGCAGTCAAAATTTTCACACGGTTTTTTGAAATCATTCACTCAACCGCGCTTGCCGCACCGTGCCTCAAGCATCTCCGGGGACGAGGCCAGCCGCTTGCGCCGCGTTTCAGGGCTTTAAATGAATGCCGGCCATGCACGCACCGCAGGCTCATCCCTGGTGTTCACGCGAACACCAGCTGCACGCGATGCATCGCTGCATCGCGTGCAGCTGGTTGGCCCATCGGCGCTTGCAACGGTACCTGATGAGCTTTCCTGAGAGCAGCAGACGGGAACGTCTATTGTCCATCCAGTCCTTCGCCCGGCCTCGTCAAAGGCCAGTTC
>JBBSRS010000015.1:0-16614 GCA_038242795.1 Burkholderiales bacterium | reverse complement strand
GTGACGGCGGTGATCATCCTGGCGCCGATCTACTGGATGGTTGTGGCAGCGTTCAAGCCGTATGCCGAAGTTTTTCAGCCCAACCTGTTCTTCACGCCAACGCTGGACAACTTCGTGGCCATCATGCAGCCGCCTTACGAAATCCATAAAAAGTTTCTGAACTCGGCCATCGTGGCGCTGACAACGGTGGCGATTGCCGTGCCGGTGGCCACCATGGCGGCTTACAGCTTTTCGCGCTTTCGGATCAAGGGAGAAAAAACCATCTTCATGGCGATCATCGCCACGCAATTTGTTCCTTCGGTCATCTTGCTGCTGCCCTTTTTCATTCTGTTCCGTGATCTGGGCTTGCTCGACACCCGGTCGGGCTTGATCCTGGTGAATTTGTCTTTTGTCATTCCGTATGCCGTGTGGATGATCAAAGGTTTTATCGACGCCATTCCGCTCGATACCGAAGAGGCGGCGATGGTGGACGGCTCCACCCGGCTGCAAGTGATCAAGAACATTGTCATTCCCATGGCAGCGCCAGGCCTCATCACCGCCGGCATCTTCTGCTTCATTGTGGCGTGGAACGAGTTTTTGCTCGCCCTCATCGTGACCAGCCGGGATGCGCTCACCTTGCCGGTCGGCCTGTCGCTTTTCAACACCGAGCAGGGTGACCTGTGGCAACTGATCTCCGCGACCGGAATCCTGATCATGCTGCCGATGTTTGCGCTGGGTTTCGTGATCCAGAAGCATTTCGTTCAGGGAAGCACCGGCGGCGCTGTCCGTTGAATCCCCAACTTTCAGAATAGAACCTATGTCCACCATCTCCATTGAAAACGTCAGCAAGGGCTGGAACAACGTGTTTGTGATCAAGGATTTGTCGATTGACATCCACGATCGCGAGTTCCTGGTCCTGCTTGGCCCCAGCGGCTGCGGCAAAACCACCACCATGCGCATGATCGCCGGCCTTGAAGAACCCACAAGCGGGCGCATCCTCTTCGGCGGCGAAGACGTCACCGATCTGGTGCCGCGTGAGCGGGACATCTCCATGGTGTTTCAGAACTACGGGCTTTATCCGCACATGACCGTGCGCGAGAACATCGCCTACCCGCTGCGCATTCGCAAAGTGCCGCGTGAACAGCACGATGGGCTGATCGCCGAGGCCGCGCGCAGGGTCGAACTGGAAAGCCTGCTGGACCGCAAGCCAAAAGCCCTGTCGGGTGGTCAACGTCAGCGCGTGGCGTTGGCGCGTGCCATCGTGCGCCAGCCCAAGGTGTTTTTGATGGATGAGCCGCTGTCCAACCTGGATGCCAAATTGCGCATCAGCATGCGCGCGCGCATCAAGCGACTGCAGTATGAGCTGGGGACCACCATGGTGTATGTCACACACGACCAGATTGAGGCCATGACGCTGGCGACGCGTGTGGTGGTGATGAACCAGGGCGTCATCCAGCAGCTTGATATTCCGGAAAACATCTACAACGAACCGGCCAACCTGTTCGTGGCCGATTTCATTGGCTCGCCGGCCATGAACCTGCTTCGGGGCCGCCTGGAAAACGGCACGTTTGTGGGCGACCAGATCAGGATTCCCGGCGCAGGCATCGGCTCGCACGAGCATGTCGTGCTGGGGGTTCGCTGGGAGGACATCCAGCTGGTGGCGCCGGGGACCGGACACATGGATGCAGAAATCTACACCGTTGAACTGATTGGCGACGCGACCCAGGTCACGGTTCAAAAAGGCCAACAAATGGTCGTCGTGCGCACTGAAAAAGATTTCAAGGCAAAGTTTGGCGCGCCCGTGTCCATCATGGTTCAGCCAAACCGCGCCTATCTTTTCGATGCGAAGTCTGAGGCGCGCCTGAAACATCTCGAAAGCCGAACACCCTTAAACACCTGAATGTCGATTTTTCCCCGTCCATTTACACATCAACCTTGAGGAATCCCATGAAAAAAACAAAACTCTTGACCGCCATGGTGCTGAGTGGCCTGGCAACCGTGGCAACGGCCCAGTCCAACGTGACGCTTTACGGAATCATTGACCTGAGCTTGTCCAGGGAAAACAACAGCTCGGGCATTGCCACCAGAATGGAAAGCGGCGTCTTGAATGGCTCCCGATTTGGTTTGAAAGGATCGGAAGACCTGGGCGGCGGACTGTCTGCAAGGTTCCAACTTGAAGGCGGCATCAACGCCGATGATGGTTCATCGGCGCAAGGCGGACGTCTTTTTGGCCGCACGGCCTGGGTGGGTTTTGAGGGGGGTTTTGGCCAGGTTCGCATTGGCCGCCAATACACCCCGATCTATTTGTCTCTTTTGACCATCGACCCGTTTGGAGGTGCCCTGAAAGGCGACATGGCCTCGCGTAACTGGTTCAACAATGGGGGAGCCCGGGTTGACAACACCGTTGTTTACTACTCGCCCACCGTTAGCGGCTTTTCAGGCTCTGCACTTTACGGATTCGGGGAAGTCCCCGGCAACAGTTCGGCCAGCCGCACAGTAGGACTCTCGCTGGGTTACTCCAGCGGCCCCGTCGCACTTTCCGCCGCTTATAACCGCCGCAGCAATACGGCAGGAACCGACAACGAGCGTGCTGGATTTATAGGCGGTGCTTACGACTTTGGTCCCGTGAAGGTTCATGCAGCCTATGACGATGTACGTGGTTCCAATTCGCTTGCCCTGGTGCCTGTTCGCATAAGAGACCAGATGCTGGGCGTTTCTGCGCCGGTGGGCCCGGGTCGTCTGATGGCTTCTTACATCCGTAAAAACGACAGGTTGAATGCTGACAGCGATGCGCATCAATGGGCGATTGGCTATCAATATGATTTATCCAAACGCACTGCACTTTACGCCTCGTATGCCAACGCGAAGAATCAGACAAACTCCAGAATCAACACGCGTTACAACGTGAATTTCACGGACAACGGCGGCATTGCAGGAACGCCCGACAAGGTTTACGACATCGGCATTCGGCATTCGTTCTAACGAGGTCACTTGAAGAAAAAAATGAAAAGCAATGTTGTCACTGCGGCACAGATCGCCGCCAGAGTTATTCGTCGCGGCGATTTGAAGTCCGATGCAGAAGCCTTCGTCGATGTCCGTGTGCCGGGCTCAACCCCTAAATTCAACTACCAGCTGATCGGGGGCGGGGTTTCCCAAAACCCGCACAGCTTTGTCAATGTGCGTGAACCGCACGGTTTTGGCTTGGGGGGTGCGAGCATGCCTGGCGGTGTGACCAACAACCTGCACATGCACTTCACCGCCGAAGTGTTCATGTGCTGGACCGGGCAGTGGCGATTGCGCTGGGGGCCTTCGGGCGAACAGGGGGAAATGGTCTTTGGCGAAGGTGACATCGCCACCATTCCCCCCTGGATATTTCGCGGGTTTTCCAATGAAGGCGGTGACGACGGCTACCTCTACACCATGCTGGGCCGGGATGTCACCGGCGGGGTCGTGTGGGCACCGTCCATCCTGGAAAAAGCACGCCAGACAGGGCTTGTCATTTCCCGGCAAAACACGCTGATAGACCTTCTCAAAACACCGGATGTCTCGCCTGATCTGGTCATGCCGGCCATGAGTGCCGAGCAGATCAAGCTGCTGCGCCAGTACACGCCTGAAGAAATGGCGCGCCGTGTGGTGAAGCACGATGCGTTGCAATGGACTGAAAAGCCCCTGCTCGATTGTGTGTTGCCCGGTGGCCAAAAAAACATGGCGTCAGTGATTGGTTTTGGGTTGACAGAAGACCGGGATGCGATGCCGCCTGTCGTGAACCCGCATGGTTTCACCATCGAGTGGCTGCGTTCAACGGCGGGCAACGGCCTGTTGACGCACCGTCATTCGAGCGCGCAGGTGGTGCTCGTCAAGGAGGGCGACTGGACGCTCACCCTGAACCGGGGAGACGACGCCGTTGAGGTCAGCCTGGAGCCGGGCACCGTGGTGTCCATTCCTGAAAATGCCTGGCGCTCGCTCGACTGTGTCAGTGAAACCGGCAAATTGATCATGGTCACCGGTGGCGAAAGCCGCACCCGTATCGAGTGGGCGCCCGAGGTGGTTCAAGCCGCATTTGAAGCGGGCTGGGCGCTGGACCAAAACGGCTACATCGCACCGACCGAAGTGCTGGCGCTGGCCGCGCCCTGAGCGCAGCGCACAACGACAACCGAAAGAATTCAATGCGTCCTAATCTTTTAAAAAAGCTCCAGCAGGAAAAGCGAACGGCGGTCAACGCCTGGGTGTCCATGGGCAGCGGCTACTTGGCCGAAGTGCTGGGGCACACCGGTTTTGATGCGGTGACCGTGGATTTGCAGCATGCCCCTTTTGGTTTTGACCAGGCAGTGCATCTCTTGCAGGCCATTTCAGCCACGCCGGCAGTGCCCTTGGCGCGCTGCGCAGGCTTGACGCTTGCAGAAATCAACAAGCTTCTTGACGCAGGCGCCTACGGAATTATTTGTCCCCTGATTGACAACGTGGACCAGGCGGCTATGTTCGCGCGCAGTTGCCGTTACCCGCCCAGAGGGGCGCGCAGTTTTGGTCCGGCCCGCGGGCTGCTGTACGGCGGATCGGATTACCTCACCAAGGCTGACGACGAAATCCTTTCGCTGGCCATGATCGAGACCCCGAATGCGCTGGAGCAAATCGAGCGGATCATGGACGTTGAGGAACTCGACGGCGTGTATGTCGGTCCGAGCGACCTCGGCATCGCCATGGGACTGGGCCCCAATGCCTGGCCAGATGAGCGCATGACCCAAGCCATTGAACACATTCTCAAGGTGGTTCATGCGCGCGGCAAATATGCAGGGATTTTTTGCGGTCCGGTGGAGATGGGGGAAGCCTGTACTGCGCTGGGCTATGACCTGGTCACGCCAGGCAACGATGTGAACTTGCTGCGTGCTGCCGCCTCCGAGCGCATTGAGGGCGTGCGCAGAGCCCAACGCCCTACGGCAGCGGTTTGAATTGAAGGGGAGTCGTTGACCCTGTCACCGATGCGCCTGATATGGCAAGCCGGTGGGTGAACGCCAGACAGCGCCCAGTGCAGCTGATAAACAGGGTCAACGAAATGCTGACCCCTTGGTCTGGCAGCAAGGCGGTCATGGCGATGTTGACGTCATCCCCATCAAACCTGCCGATGCATTCCCTGAGGCATCCGTTCCTGCAGTGAACAGCCTCCAAATTGACAAGGATAAAACTTATGAGCGACCAGCCAACATCTTTGCGTACAGAGCGTGACTACCTGGGCGAGGTACAAATCCCCAACGACAGGCTGTTCGGCGTGAACACCTTGCGCGGGGTGCAAAACCTGACCATTTCTCCCCGCACCGTGGGGGCCAACCTGTATTTCAGCACCGCTTTTGCCCAGTGCAAATGGGCTGCGGCGTTGGCCAATTTTGACGTGCAGGTGATCACCGAAGCGCAAAAAAATGCGATTGCGCAGGCTTGCCGTGAAATTGCTGAAGGGCAGCACGCGTCCTCTTTGGTCGTGGACATGCTGGAGGGGTCTGGCGGCACCTCCAGCAACATGAATTTCAATGAAGTCGTTGCCAACCGGGCCCAGCAGCTGTTGGGTGGCGCGCCGGGACACTACGACCTGGTGCATCCCAACGACCAGGTCAACCGGTCCCAGTCCACCAACGATGTGTACCCCGCCGCGATGAAAATGGCGACGCATGCCCTGCTGGGGCCATTGATTGACCAGCTCAGGCTGCTGGCCGATTGCTACCGCAGCAAATCGGTTGAGACGAAGGATGTGTTGCATCTGGGGCGTACGTGCCTGCAAGACGCCCAGCCCATGATGCTCGGCCAGGTTTTTGGCGGGTATGCGGCCTTGGCGGACCGGCTCGTTCTGGCGATGCAGACCGTGCGCGACATGCTGCTGGTGCTGCCACTGGGGGGAACCGCTATTGGCACAGGCTTCGGGGCACCGCAGGGCTACCGCAAAGCCGTGTTCGGGCATCTTGCCCAGTTGACCGGCGAGGCGTTCAGCGCGCCTGAAAACTCCTTCGATGCCATGCAGAACATGGACACGTTTTCAAGGGTGTCGGCGGAGCTGAGAACGTGCGCAACGGCACTTGCCAAGACCGCGTCCGATCTGATTTTGCTGTCCTCAGGGCCGGTGGGCGGCATCGGCGAAATCACGCTGCCGGCCGTGCAGGCGGGCTCTTCCATCATGCCGGGCAAGATCAATCCGGTGGTGCCCATGTCCATGGTGCAAATGAGCTTTGCGGTCGTCGGCAACGATGTCTGCATCGCGCAGGCCGTGCAAAACGGACAGCTGGAAATCAACCACTTCGAGCCCGTGGTGGCCGACCGGATTTTTGAGTCAATTCAATTGCTGACCAATGGCGCACGCCTGTTCAGGGAAAAGTGCGTCTCAGGCATCGTGGCCAATGTGCAGGCGAACGAGCGCAACTTGATGAAATCGATGGCGGTGGCCACCGCGCTGGTGCCTATTCTGGGCTACCAGAAAATCAGCGCGCTGGTGCGCCAGTCCGTGGCCGAAGAGCGCCCGCTGGTGGACATTCTGGAAGAGTCCGGCGTCATGCCGAAAGCCGATGCGCTCAAGCTGCTGTTCGCTGCGGCCACGCCTGATTTTTAATCGACCCTTTCTCCGCATTTATTTTGATCTGCAAGTGAGTTTTAAAGAAGAAAAGGCCTTTTGCGCATGCTGTGCGTGCGGTAGCAGCTATTAAATTAGTAGCAATGAATACTGGATTTGGTCAACTGCCAAAGTTGTTCAACCTGATGCTGACGCGCTGGGAGAGCCCGGACATCATGTTGAGGGTGCGCCAAGTCTTGTGCCACCACTGCCTGTCAGCAGCCCGGAAATTTCAATTGCCTTTGCATTTTCAGTCCATTTTTCAACCACCTAAAAGAGGTATTCATGTCTATCAAAGACCAACTGTCCGACCTTCTGCCCGCAGCGTACGCGCCTTACCGTGACCCGCGCGACTACATCACCAGCTGGACCGACCGCATCTGGATCAAGCGCGGCCTGGGCCAGATCCATGACCACTACGCCCCGGACGTCAAGGTGCACACCTGCTATGGCGAAACCTATGGCATGCAGAACGTCATCGGCAACTCGATTCAAAAAATGGTGGCGTTCCCCAACCGGGGCGGCGGCCATGACGACGTGATCTGGGAGTCGCGCGGCAACAACGGATTTATCAGCGCGCACCGCGTGTTGAACAATGCCACGCACAGCGGCCACTGGACCTACGGCCCGCCAACCGGCAAAGACTGGGTCAACCGCGGCATGGCGCACTGCCTGGTGCAGGACAACCTGGTGGTTGAAGAATGGGTGATTCGCGACGAATTCGCCGTGTTGCAGGCGTTGGGCATGGACCCGTACGTGGTGGCCGCCGACCTGTCCGAACGATCGCCGGTGCTGGGCAAAGCCATCCAGACGTCTGCGACCGCAGCGCCGTTTGCAGGCCACATCGACAACCCGATAGAAACCGGTATTTCCGGTGCCAGGCCCCAGCGCTATCTGGCCGAATGCCAGATGATCACCGAGTTTTTCGAGCAGGTCTGGAACCAAAGAAACTTTGACAAGGTCGCCGACTATTGCGATGACACCGTGGTGTGCCAGACCGTGCGCATGCGCCGCGTGATGCAAATCGCCAATTTCCAGCTGGAAATCATGAGCCTGCTGGCGGCGTTTCCGGACGGCATCATGGAAATCCGAGACCTCGTCGTGCATGAGTCCGAAGACCTGGGTATCCGGGTTGGCGTGATCTGGTTGCTGCGCGGCACCTACAGCGGCTCGCCGGTGTATGGCGCTAGCAACGGCGCACCGGTGAATATTCTGGGTTCTTCGCATTTCGAACTTCGGCGCGGAAAAATCATTCGCGAGTTCCGGATTTTTGACGAGATCGCGGTGATTGCGCAGATCATCAAAGGTGGCAATGGCTGGAAAGCGCCGCTGGCCGCGACTGCGGCATCCGACAGCGTTTAACAGCGGTTAGCAGCTTTTATACTTCAAACGCCCCCCGGTCTGCCGAGCCATCCACATGCCTATTTCTCCCGAATCCCTTCCTCCCCTTGAGGCCAGGAACCTTCCTGCCATTGTGATTCTGGGCACGGGGGGAACGATAGCGGCAGCGGCGGCTTCTGCGGCAAACACCACTGACTATGCCCTGGCGCATGGCGTCGAGGCGGTCATTCAGGCGGTTCCGCAGGTGCATTCCATCGCTAGCGTTTCCGGAGAACAGGTGGTCAATGTTTCCAGTCAGGAAATAAACAACAGCGTGTTGCTGACGCTGGCAAAGCGTGTCAACGCGCTGCTGCAGTCCGACTCGGTCGATGGGGTGGTGATCACCCATGGGACAGACACCCTGGAGGAAACCGCCTATTTCCTGAATCTGGTGGTCAAGAGCACCAAACCGGTGGTGCTGGTGGGGGCCATGCGACCGTCAACCGCCCTCAGTGCCGATGGGCCGCTGAATCTACTGGATGCCGTGGCGGTGGCGGCCTCTTCAAAATCCCACGGCATGGGCGTTTTGATGGTGTTGAATGGCCGTGTCGGAAGCGCTCGGCACATGGTCAAAACCCATACGATGGGGACTGACGCCTTTACGGGGCAGGAATACGGCGTGATCGGATCGGTGATTGACGGCAAGGTTGATTTTCATGCCGCCCCATTGCGCGCGCACACGGTGCATTGCGATTTTGACGTGTCATTGCTGGACGCATTGCCCGACGTTGACATCGTCTACGGCTTTCAAGGGGCCGGACCAACGCTCTTTGAGGCTGCCATTTCAGCCGGCGCACAAGGCATTGTCTTTGCCGCCACCGGCAATGGAACCTTGTCGGAAGCGGCCAAAAAAGGTGCCCTGATGGCGCAGGCCAAGGGGGTGGCCTTTGTCCGGTCCACACGGGTGGCTTCGGGAACGGTCTCCATCAAGGGCAACGACATCGAATTCAACACCGTCGCGTCCAACTCACTGAATCCCCAAAAAGCACGCATATTGCTGACCTTGGCCCTGACCCTGACGAACGACCGAACGCGCCTGCAAGATTATTTTGACCGTTATTAATTCCGACCTAAAAATTCACGCCCGATAGAGGCATTTGATGCATTAAAAAATGAACAGCACTGACTTTCCACCCGTTATCGCGCTGCCCGGAACGCTGATGGACGCTGCCAGTCTGGCGCCTTTGGCTGCCGCACTGGGCCATCCGTTTCGGGTTGAAGTTCTGGGCGAAAAGGAAGACTTTGATGCCGAGCTGGAGCGTCTTGAGGCACTGGACGCCCGGCCTGTCCTCTGGCTGGGCCATTCGCTGGGCGGAATCGCCGCCCTGCACCTGGCCGCGCGATACCCGCAACGCTGCAGGGCCTTGGTTGTGCTGGCCGCCAACGTGCGCCCGGACGGTCCGCTCGGCCCCCGTACACGCGCCCGTCAGCAAGAAGCCCTGGCCCATGGCGGCATGGTCGAGGTGGTGCGCAGGCAGCTTGCCCCGGTGTACGGCCTCGGTGCACAAGACCCCATCGTCGACAGCCTCGTGGCGCAAGCGCAGCGGGTGGGCCACGCGCGCTTTCACCTGCAGCACCGCTATGTGGCCCAGCGCCCGGGGCTGCTGGCCAGCAGCGTGGCGTTGGGCGTGCCAGTGCTGGCGCTTTCTGCACAGAACGACCCCCTCAGCCCGCCGGTGTGCGGTGACGAAATAGTGGCACGCGTCAAGGGCGCACCAGCAGAACACGTCACCTTGGACAACGCAGGCCATTTGCTGCCTTTTCAGCATCCACAATGGTGCGCGCAGCATATCCGGGCATTTTTGACCAAGATGTTATGAACCCCACAGCGCGGTGCCCGAAGGTTGCGCATCCGCCCGGTTTTAACGCCATCCAGACGGCGCTCGTTGGCCGGTTGCCTGCAGCCGGCCAACGCCTATTGGCCAGACTGTGCTGTCTGGCTGAGTGGCTGAGAATCTGACACTTTCACCCCCCGTTTTGAGAGAGACAAGCCCCCTATGAATACCCTCTGTTTAGGCTGCATTGCGGACGACTTCACCGGCGCCACCGACCTGGCGAACAACCTGGTGCGCGCCGGCATGCGGGTGTTGCAAACGATTGGCGTGCCGAAAGGGCCGCTGGCCACTGACGTCGATGCGGTGGTGGTGGCCCTGAAGTCGCGCACCCTGCCAGCGGCTGATGCGGTGAGCCAGTCCCTGGCCGCGCTGCGCTGGTTGCAGGCACAAGGTGCGCAGCAAATTTACTTCAAGTACTGTTCGACCTTCGACAGCACCGCCAAAGGCAACATTGGCCCGGTGACCGAAGCGCTCATGGACGCGCTGAACACAGACTTCACCATTGCAACGCCCGCATTTCCCGACAACCACCGCACGGTGTTCAAGGGCAACCTGTTCGTCGGCGAGGTGCTGCTCAACGAAAGCGGCATGCAGAACCATCCGCTGACACCCATGACCGACCCGAATCTGGTGCGCGTGCTGCAGGCGCAAGTTGCGCGTTCCAAGGTCGGCCTGATCGACTACAAGGTGGTCGCCCAGGGCCCCGATGCTGTGCGCACGCGCATGGCGCAATTGCGCGCTGAAGGTGTGGCCATTGCCATCGTTGACGCAATTTCCAACGACGACTTGCTGCGCCTGGGCCCCGCATTGAAGGACTTGCCACTGGTCACTGCCGGCTCGGGCGTGGCCATTGGCTTGCCGGCCAACTTTGGCCTCAAGCCGTCTTCGCATGCCAGCGAACTGCCTCCCGCCCGTGGGCTGCAAGCCGTGGTGTCGGGCAGTTGCTCGCTGGCGACCAACCGTCAGGTAGCGGCTTTTGCCAAGACCGGACGGCCCACGCTGGCGGTCGATGCGTTGCGCGTGGCTGCGGGTGTCGATGTCGTGGGCGAGGCATTGGCCTGGGCCGAGCCGCTGCTGGCCGGGGGGCCGGTGCTGGTTTATTCGACCGCTGACGCCAGTTTGGTCAAATCGGTGCAGGGCCAGCTGGGCGTCGAGGAAGCGGGGGCCCTGCTGGAGCGCACCATCGCCGCCATCGCCAGGGGGCTGGTGGAGCGCGGCGTTCGCCAGCTGGTCGTGGCGGGCGGTGAAACCTCCGGGGCCTGTGTGCAAGCGCTCGACATCACGCAAATGAAGATTGGCGGCCAGATTGACCCCGGTGTGCCCTGGTGTCACGCGGCGTGTGATGCGGCCGGCAACGAGGGCCTGCACCTGACACTGAAGTCGGGGAATTTTGGGTCCGACGATTTTTTCACGCAAGCTTTTGCAAAACTGGCCTGACTGAACATCAGGCGCGCCAAGGCATCTGCCTGGTTGGCCGCAGCGTGCTCGGGTGCGGTTATTTACAAACTACGGGTGGCAACATCAGTGTGCGGACCGACAGCGGCTAACTCCTCACGTCCGGTGAAATTTTTTCACTTTTTAGATCTCGGGAGGTTGGCCCAACTGAGCCTTGATGCTGGCCAGATGAGCGGTTGTGTTGCCATTAAAAAATAGCACTTAACGCTGGTACTCAAGAACCTTCACTCGGGTGTATGAAAAAGTCAGTCAACACCCAGTTCGGCCCCTCCAGCGAGGCTGAAAGGGTCAGAGGGTGAAAATTTTTTTACCCCTTGATCAATCGCTTTATGACTTGTTTTTATGCCGTTCGAATGGATCAGGTTCAACTCAGAATGGCACATTGCGTGCGACCTGCATAAAATGCCGCGCCACAGGATTGGCGTTGCCTTCAATGACGGCAAGTGTGAACTGCGCCTTGCGCAGCGTGCCACGCGTGTTGGTGAATTTCAGCCGGCAAACCTTGACACCTTTCATGTGGATGTGAGTAGCCGAAGCTGGAAGCAACGCGACACCCATGCCTGTTCCGACCAAAGCAACGATCGCGTGGATGTGCCGCGTTTCCTGCACCACTATGGGCATGAAGCCGGCTTCAGCGCACAGGTCCATGACCAAATGGTGGAGGTAAGCTGCCTCGAGTTTCGAGAACATCACCATCGGCTCGATGGCCAGTGCCTCGATTTCAATCGATTCCTGGCTTGCCAACGGATGGTTCGCCGGCAAAAACACCAGCATCTCCTCTTCGCCGAGCGGCAAAGTCTGAAAGCCTGTTGGCAACGGGGGTCGGAGCAACCCCACGTCAAGCCGATGCTCACGCAATGCGGTGATCTGTTCGGCACTGACCATTTCATGCAGCGTCAGCTTGACGCGCGGAAAGCGCACGCTGAAAGCCGACACCAGGTCAGGCATCAGGCGGTAGCTCATCACTGCGTTGTAGCCAATCGCGAGCGTGCCCGCCTCGCCCAGTTCGAGCGAGACGGCAAGCTTGCCTAATTGCTCGGCATCGCGCAGCAACCGTCGGGCCTCGTGTAGCAATATCTCGCCGGAGTGGGTGAGCTCGACATGGCGTGAAGAACGTTGAAAAAGCTGCAATCCCAGCTTTTTTTCAAGTGCACGAATCTTTAGCGACAAAGGCGGCTGCGAAATGTGCAGACACGCCGCCGCCCGTCCAAAGTGCAGTTGTTCGGCTAGCACAACAAAACATCTTAATTGTTGGAGGTCAAGCATTTAGATATGAGCGGTGAGTTGGACTCGGCCTGAATTCATGGACGTTTGCATGTGTGAATTCAAGCTCGGCAATTATCTGGATTTCAGTATTATTGACCGGCCCTGCACATTTATGTCTTGCCTTCCAGCGTTTGGCGCATCTCGCGCAGACCTGTGTTGACCCAGGCTATTTCATCACCCCCAGAGAATTTGTGAGCCATCTCGTATTGGGGGAGGTGCTCCCCGGCGAGGTTTTGCCTCTGCAGCCAAGCCTGCACCTCGTCAAGGCTTTGTTCGCAGGCACGGCTGATGGGTTTTTGCGGCGTGAAACTTGCGTGCGCCGGGGTACTTGCCGATGCGGCGCACCTGCAGTTCGACGTTACCTTCTTGTTGGAGGCGCTAACCTGAGGCAGCACAGGTCGACGCCAACTCCGCTGGCTGGCGAAGCAGGGATTGGCTTGATGACTGATGTGATTGGTTGCGCCCTTCGCACAGGGGCGGGGCGTCCTGAGCCTGTGCGCCGTGGCGGCGATAGCGTTCCACGTTCAACGCAAGAAGGGTCAAGTGATGCACCAGCCAGCCAACAGCAATGGCTTCAAAGCTGGCTTTACAAACACGCTCCCACTTTTACAAAACAGTGTGTTGAGGCGATGGCCAGGTTTTTCTCATGACGTTCGGATGTCATCGATTTTCCTTGTCCGCCTCAAGCCTTGGCCAAGCTATTGAAATCAGACCTTGAGGGTGCGCAGTGCCTTGCCCGGCCCTGCGCAACCTCTGTTGAGAAGGTTCAGCGTGGTGCCAGGCGAATCGCGCCATCGAGGCGGATCACTTCACCATTGAGCATGTCGTTTTCAAAAATGTGCTTGGCCAGCTTGGCGTAATCCTGCGGTGTGCCCAGGCGTGAAGGAAACGGCACCGAGGCGGCCAGCGAATCCTGCACTTCCTGCGGCATGCCGAACATCATCGGCGTGCCGAAGATGCCGGGGGCAATCGTCATGTTGCGGATGCCGTTGCGCGCCAGGTCACGGGCGATGGGCAATGTCATGCCGACCACACCGCCTTTGGAGGCGCTGTAGGCGGCCTGGCCCATCTGGCCGTCGTAGGCTGCCACGGAGGCGGTGGAAATCAGCGCGCCGCGCTCGCCGGTGGCTTCGGGTTCGTTCTTGCACATGGCTTCGGACGCCAGGCGGATCATGTTGAAGCTGCCAATCAGGTTGACGGTGATGGTCTTGCTGAACAGCGCCAGGCTGTGCGCGCCGTTCTTGCCGACGGTTTTTTCAGCCGGCGCGATGCCGGCGCAGTTGACCAGGCCCATCAGCTTGCCCATGGACACGGCCTTGGCCACCACGGCCTGGCCGTCGGCTTCCTGGCTCACGTCGCACTTGACGAAAGCGGCGTTGCCTTCGCCCAACTCTTTGGCGATGGCTTCGCCCTTTTCCGCCTGCATGTCGGCAATCACGACCTTGCCGCCGTTGGCGACCAGCATGCGGGCCGTGCCTTCGCCCAGTCCTGAGGCGCCACCGGTGACGATAAATACCTTGCCTGCGATGTCCATGGGATATTCCTTGAAATTAAAAGGTTGAAAGAAGTGAAGGGAAAGTCGGTCAGCGGCTTGCAGTTTACGTTGACGTCAACGTCAATCCAGCCTGCAATTATGGCGCATGAAAAAGCCCGGCCATCTTTCAACGGCCGGGCTGGCGCTCAGGCGCTCATCAGGGATTCGATTATTTGTAGCCCACGCGGTCCAGCATCTGTTGCACCTTGACCTGGTTGTAGCCGATAGCGCTGACCGGAATGGTTTCCGACTTGAAACTTCCGCCGGTCATGGCCTGCAACGCCGGGTTGCTGACCTTGACGGTGGGCACGGCAGGCCATTCGTTGTTGCCGTTGGCAAAGTAGTTTTGCGCCTCGGGCGTGGCCAGGTATTCCATGAACTTGACGGCATTCGCCTCGTGCTTGGCATTCTTCGCCACGGCGGCACCGGCAATGTTCACATGCGTGCCCCAGGTTTCCTGGTTGGGAAACACCACGCCCACCCGCTCGGCCACCAGTTTGTCTGCGGGTGCATCTGACCGCATGATGCGCGCCAGGTAATACGAGTTGGTCAATGCCACGCCGCACTCACCGCTGGCCACGGCCTTGATCTGGTCGGTGTCGCCGCCCTTGGGGTCGCGCGCCATGTTGGCCACCAGGCCCTTGAGCCACATCTCGGTTTTGGCTTCGCCCATGTGCTCGGTGACGGCTGAAAACAGCGACAGGTTGTAGGGGTGCGCGCCCGAACGGGTGCACAGCAGGCCCTTGTTCTTGGGGTCGGCGAGTTCTTCGTAGGTGTCGACGTCGGCCTTCTTGACCTTCAGCTTGTCGTACACGACGACGCGGGCGCGGGTGGAAAATCCAAACCAGGTGGTGCCTTCAGGGCTGGCCTTGGCCCGCAGGTTGACCGGAATGGCCGCTTCAAGCGTGGGTGACTTGATCGGCTTGAACAATCCCTCGACATCTCCTTTCCAGAGGCGGGCGGCGTCAACCAGCAGGATCACGTCGGCAGGCGACGCCGTGCCTTCGGCTTTCAGCCGTGCCAGGATGCCGGCGTCGTCGGCGTCGACCCGGTTCACCTTGATGCCGGTGGCCTTGGTGAAATTGCTGTAAAGCGCCTCGTCGGTCTGGTAGTGGCGGGCAGAATACAGGTTAACCACCTGTTCCTGGGCGCTTGCGCTGCCCGCAGCGCCCATCAGGGCAGCAGCGGCAAGGGCAAGACCGGTAAAAATTGGCGCAGTTTTGATCATGTTGAAGATTTCTGAAGGCTTGAAAGTCAATGAGTTTAATGCAAATGCGAATTAGTCGCAATATCTTTCCGCTTAAAAAACCGGGTTCCGATCAGACCGCCGTGGAACGCCGCTTTTCTGTGGCATGGCTGGGCAGATTGCTGCTTCCCAGCCTGTTGGTCGCGGGCTGCACCACGGCGCCGGTGACGCCTGTCAGGCCCACGGCACCCGATGCCGTGACGCTGCCTGCCGTCAAAAAGCCATTGAAGCTCGGCCTGGCGCTGGGTGGTGGCGCGGCCCGCGGCTTTGCCCATGTCGGTGTGATCGCGGTGCTGGAAGAAGCCGGGCTGCGGCCGCAGATGGTGGTGGGCACCTCGGCGGGCAGCCTGGTCGCGGCCATTTACGCCACCGGCAAGACCAGCGCGCAGTTGCAAAAGACCGCGCTGAGCATGGAGGAAGTGGCCATCACCGACTGGATGCTGCCCATCATCGGCAAAGGGATGTTTCGGGGCGATGCGCTGGGCCGCTACGTCAACCAGCTGGTCGGCGGCCGTTTGATCGAGAACATGACAATCCCGCTGGGCATCGTGGCGACCGACCTCAACAGCGGGCAGGCGGTGCTGTTTCGCAGCGGTGACACCGGCACGGCGGTGCGCGCGTCCAGCGCGGTGCCGGCGGTGTTCGTGCCGGTCAGGATCAGCGGGCATGAATATGTCGATGGCGGCCTGGTGTCGCCGGTACCCGTGCGCTTTGCCCGTCAAATGGGCGCCGACATCGTGGTGGCGGTCGATATTTCGAACCCGCCCGAAAGCAACCCGGCCGAAGGCACCTTGCAGATCCTGATGCAGACCTTTTCCATCATGGGTAAAAGCATCAACCAGTATGAATTGAAGGAAGCCGATGTGGTGGTGCGGCCTTCGCAAACCGGGTTGAAAAGTGCTGATTTTTGGGCCCTCAAGCTGGGTATTTTTTGGGGCAGGGCGGCGATGCGGGCAGCGATGCAAGCACTGAAGGCCCGGCTTGCTGCCGGCATGGCCAGCAGTCCCTGAGCTTATAAAAAGATTCGCTCATCTTTTTATAGCTGCTTAGGCTTACTGCGTATACGCAACAGGCTGATTTGGCTAAAAAAAAGCCCAGTCGTAGGACTGGGCTTGAACGGAACCGCGAAACCTGACGTTTCTGCAAGGAACCGAGGAGACAACCGGTTGTGACTGGTCAGTTCAGACCGGTCTCACGAAGCGGGCTCCGTGTGCTTTCAAGGTGCGCTGGGCACCCTGAAACACAGCGAAATGAAATTAACGCTTTTTGGAAGCGTTCTTGGTGGCGCTGAGGGCGGACTCGGACACCGAATTGAAGTTGGTTTCGGCCATGT